>JANOWB010000356.1:0-10989 GCA_031417695.1 Polaromonas sp. | reverse complement strand
GTGAATTTGGTATCGTTCTTCTCGGGTCAAGTGTTTGTAAGTCATGGTGCTTCGTTGAGACTGGCTGGTCACAAAGAGCCCATCCTATTGACTCTTGGCCCACCCTATTTCTGAACGTTGCACTTCGTACTTGAATCCGCCATGCCTAAAAAGTACTTCTATAGCGTGAATCAGCCCAGTTTGCGGGTAGAGCAAGTGTTCCAGCCAAACAGCGCGTAAGGCGGGCACCAACCCATAGCCGCCGTAGCCAGCGGAATAAAGCCCAGATAGCCCCACCAGCCCACAGTGCCCGTCGCAGCAAGCGCGATCAAAACCAGGCCAATAACGGCGCGCAAAATGCGGTCAATACCGCCAACGTTTTTTGTCATGGGAGTCTCCTTTAAAAAGGGTTAATCAACGAGAACTCTGTCATTAGGCGCCTCATTAGCTGCAACTTCAATGACGTACATCAAGCTTGTTTGATTTGCCCAATTAGGCAACGACATGCGGCGACTCAGTGCCCCCGTCTTTGCTGCAAAAACACCCACACAAAAAACAGCATGAACACAAAGTCATTGATGCCATAAATGCTGAAAAACGCGCCCGCGAAAAAGTCCTTTGCATACAGCTCACGCAGGCTGTTTTTTGACAACCACATGACCCAAACCACCACGTACACCAGCTTTTCCAATGCAAATGCGCCAGCCAGCCATTTGATGTTTGCGTTGATTGCCGCAGCGCCCCAATAGGCCAAGCCCCACACCGCGATCATCACCAGCCCGAAGTTGGACATCACCACCGGGTCAGCGTTGTTAATTGCAGAGTTCGTGAACACGCGCGAGAACAACAAAACGCCCCCGATGTTCATCAGGCCGGCGACGATAAATCCGGTTTTTATCAGTTTTGTATTCATTTGTTATCCGGTGTAGAAGAAAGTATTGTTGATGAACAAACCGCGCTGACGCTCGCGCGACAACTTTGGCAGCTGCACGTTGGCGCAGCTCGTTTATGTCAAAAATGTAATCGTAAAAAAGCGCGCAGTTGTACCTCAAACATCGTTGCTGCGACAAAATCTAAATAAGTGTTTTGTGCCAGGCATCAACTTGCCCACTTCCAAAAAATTCAGTCACACAACCCAAAACAGCCTTATGAAACACACCACCCAGTTGCCAACCAAATTACCCGCCGCCCCGAATCATTTAAGAGGAACCACAGCAAAGGTTACGTTGGTAGCGATGTTCGTTGCCCTAGCGCTGGCCGGTTGCGGTGGCAACAAAGATGACGAAGAGGCCGCACCAGTCGCCTCTGCACCAGCCGCCGCTGCAACTGTCGTCGCTGCACCCGCCATCACGGTTCAGCCCGCAAACCTTACCGTAACTGAGCTGCAGCCTGCATCTTTCAGCGTGACGGCTACGGGTGCCGCGCCTTTGAGCTACGAGTGGCGGCGCAACGGAACGCCCATGGCTGGCGCTACATCGGCGACGTTAACGATTGCCGCTGCGCTGGCGGCAGACCACAACGCCAAGTATTCGGTAGTGGTGAGCAACAGCGCCGGCTCAACGGCCAGCACTGAGGCCGTGCTGACACAAGAGTTGCCCATGTTTTTGATGGCGGGCCAATCGAACATGGAAGGCAACCCTGAAGGAACGTTGACGCAGTCAATCCTTGCAGAGCTGGCCAGTAGCTCAAGCACGGATGTGATCAAGACTAATTTGACAGAGCAAATTCGCTATTTTCATTTAGTGGAACGAGGCGGCTACCGCGGCTACGGCTATCGCCCTGATATGCCTGCGTTTGAAGCAGCCGAGATGGTTCGGCTGCGAGCAGCCGGGCTGGTAGGCGTCGATTTGACTAATCCAAACCTCAAAGTACTCTGCGCGTGGAATTCACCTACTCCTTCGCCGCTCGCAATCGGTAAATGTGGCGCTCCTTTTGGACCAGAGTTAGTGTTCGGCCAAGCCTTAAGTAAAGCCGGGTATTCGTCTACGTCGCTGATCAAAGTAGCCGTTGGCGGAACCAACTTGTATGACGACTGGCGTAGCCCACTGATGGGCGGCACGCCCAGCGCGAAATCACAATTGCTATACGCAAAACTGCGCGCGCGTATCCAGTCTTTGCAGTCGGATCGCACCAGCGTCAACCCTGCTTGCAAGGACAGGGCGTGCAAATGGTCTGCGTTTGTCTGGTTTCAGGGTGAAGCCGATTCGGATGGTAATAACGAAACCCCCCCCACCAACTCTGATGCTTATGAGCAGAACCTAAAAAACCTTATTGCAGATGTTCGCAAGGATGTTGGCTCCCCGACACTGCCAGTTGTCATCGTCCAAACGGGAGCTTGGGCACAAGGTCTTAAGTACGGCAAGACCGTCGCGGCTGCACAAACTGCTGTAGTCAAGGCGGACCCCAATGCGCGAATCGTCAACACTGCTGATCTGAGCGGGTACTTCCACTACGACTCGGCTGCACAACTGATCATTGGCGAGCGCGTTTCACTAGCGGTCAAATCGCTTCTGGCTGCTGCGCCTGCAGCGAAATAACCATTAAGCGGATTTGCTCTTTAAACGCTGTAGACGCAAATCTTTTGACGGCACTCAGCGCATAAGCGCTTTCATAAGTCGGCAGTCGGCTCCATAAATGGCTCGCTAACCGACTGCTGAACGTCATTTATCGACCTTGCACGTACTTCAGGGCTGTAGTAGCTGCTTTTGTATTGCTGACTGTGTGGCAGTAGCTATTAATTCAGGAGCTGCTCGCGCCCGTACTTATTGGTCTACAGGCCAGATTAATGCCTGAAAATGCCCCTAAAATGGCATTTTTAGCCTTAACGTTATTAACGCGCAAATTTATGTCGACTTCTCAAAACTCCACTTCCAACATTTCCGATACGGCCAACACCGCCCTAACCCCGCTGCCAGCGGCCGAGCGTTCATTTGCCTTCAGCGACCACGCAGCGCTGTGGTTCAGCTTGGGGGTTGGGTTGCTGGTCATGCAAATTGGTGCTTACCTTGTGCCCGCAGTTGGGCCACAGCAAGCTGCGCTGGTGATTGTGTTGGGTTCGATTTTGGGTGCAGGCTTGTTGGCCTGGACGGCCAAGCTGGGTTGCGACACTGGCCTGGCCAGCTCGGGCTTGATGCATGCCACCTATGGCTCTGGTTTTGCCAAGTTACCGGTGCTGCTGAACATTGTGCAACTGGTCGGCTGGACCACGTTTGAGCTGGTCGTGATGCGTGACGGCGCGGCGGCTATTGCCAAACAATCTGGTTTTGCCGCGCCCTGGTTGCCGTTTGCGGCCACGCTGGCACTTGGCGGTGTTTTGGTTTTGTTGTCTTACGGTTCCATGGTCAAGCTGGTGCGTAAATTTATTGGCCGCTATGGCTTGCCGCTGGTCATTGCGTCGCTGGTGTGGCTGACATGGCAATTTTTGGGTAAAGCCAACACGCAGGGCCTTAGCGCCATCTGGAACAAGCCAGGCGCTGGCGGTATGAGCACCATGCAGGCGCTTGATTTGGTGATTGCCATGCCAATCTCGTGGCTACCGCTGGTGGCTGACTTTGCGCGGCACGGCCTAGGCGGCAAAGCGGGCGGCACCAGCGCGTTTCGGGGCACTTGGCTGGGCTATGCGGTGGCCAACATTTGGTGCTACTCACTGGGTGTGTTGATCGCGATTACCACGCCCAGCACTGACTTGGTTGTGGCGCTGCTGCTGGCGCAAGGCGGCTTGATTGCACTGGGTTTGATTTTGATTGACGAGATGGACAACGCCTACGGTGATGTGTATTCAGGTGCGGTGGCTGGCCACAGTTTGAAGTCAGGCTGGTCAGTTCGCCATATCGCCATGGGTATGGCCGCAGTGTGCACTGCCCTGGCCATGGTGCTGCCCATGCACGCACTAGAGCCGTTTTTGCTAATGCTCAGCTCAGTGTTTATTCCGCTGTACGGCGTGATTTTGGCGCGCTTGGTGGGCAAAACAAATGTGGCCGCGCTGGTAACTGCGAGGCAAGTCAACTACAGCGCAGTGTTGATCTGGTTCAGCGGCGTGGTTTTTTATCACGCCATGGCGAATATGGCACCTGCTTACGGTGCCGCCATACCCACGCTGGTGTTGACGTTTGTGTTGGCTAAATTGATGAGCGACAAAGCGGTTAGCCGCCCCGCCGCCGCTTGACGTTAGTTAAGTGGCAACAAACGCATCGGCAGCGGCGCAAAGCCGTGGTTTAACGGCCCGCTGCCCTGCCCGGTTTTAACGCTGGCACCCGCCGCGAGAGCGCCGCGCACATACAGCCGCGCCGCCTCTACTGCATCAACCAGCGTGTAGCCCAACGCCAAATAGGCGGCAATAGCTGAAGACAAGGTGCAGCCCGTGCCGTGCGTGTTGGCAGTCAGTATCCGCGGCGCACGCATCCAACGCGGTGCGGCGCAGGCAACCTGCAGCAAGTCGCTCACCACATTACCCGCCAGATGCCCGCCCTTAACCAGCACGGCACGCGCGCCTTTGGCCAATAGCTCAAGTGCTGCGGCTTGCATGTCGTCTTCACTGGCCAGCGTTCGGCCGACTAGCAGTGAAGCCTCATCCAGATTCGGCGTAATCAACACCGCGCGGCCAAACAGCTCACGCACCAGCGCAGCAATAGCGGGGCTGTCAATTAACACCGCTCCGCTGGTGGCCACCATCACTGGGTCTAACACCACGCGCGTCAAAGCGTGGCGGTCAATCGCGCTGGCCACGGTTTGCACCACCTCGGGCGAATGCAACATGCCAATCTTGATTGCGTCAACGCCAATGTCTTCTACCACCGCATCAATCTGATTTCGCAGCATGTCAGGCGGCACACCGTGAATAGACCGTACGCCAGTTGTGTTTTGCGCTGTCAGCGCCGTGATGGCCGACATGCCAAAGCAACCGAGTGCAGAGAAGGTTTTCAGGTCAGCCTGAATACCCGCCCCACCGCCGCTGTCTGAGCCTGCGATGGTGAGTAGGCGGGGGTATTGGTGGGTGAAAGCAGAGTTTAGCGGCGAATTTGTCATGGGCTTGATGGTATTTGAAAGTGCAGTGACAAAACCAGACGGCTGCAAGCCAGAGCGGCATATGCGGTGACAGGTGATGCTTTCGCGGCAATGCAACCGCTATTTATTTAATAGCTGGTCGCGCCCGTGTTTATTAGATTACAGCCTTATTAGACAGGTAAAAACGCCACTTTTTGAAGATTTTTACGCATATTCAGCGGCAAACCAGCACCGTCTGACCTGCTGTATTTATCCTACAAAGTCAGGCGGAGTGTCGCCATACATTGGGTGGATGGACTTGATTGGTAAAAAGTTGCCTAAAAAACCGTTCTTTCTATTCTTTGCAGCAGACCGTCTGCCCCTACTGGTTTTGCTGGTCGTGTGGTGTTGCAACACGCACGCCCAAGACAACCCCGTCCCCGCTCTGCCGACTGTCACCATCGTCGCCAAAGCCAACCGCGACCCGGTTGAAAAGTCTTACCGCAAGATGGTGCGCGCCATGGACTTGTTTGACGCTGAGCGCAGCCTGTCCCCCAACGGCGCGCTGCGCTTTAAGCTGCTGCCGCGCCGTCTAGAGACCGACATGAAAAACATCGAGATGGAAGTCATCGGCTCGACCGTTGCCTTCCCGGTGGCCCTGTCGCTAGACAACACCTTCACGCTGGATCGCAACGCAAAGGCGTTTGACGAAAACGCCCAGGTCATCCCCAACCGCAAGTCACAAACCATGACCTGGCGCAGCGACATCCGCACGCCAGGGCTGCCGCCCAACACACGGCGCCTGGGCGATTTGCGGCTGGAATGCCGGGTGGGTATGGAGGCGGGTTTAATATCCAACAGCAGCAACATCATTGGCCGCATCACGCAAGCGCTGCTAGATACACCAGCCTATTGCGACCGCAAAACGCCGCTGTATCTGTTCTTTGCTGACCGGCCCTTGTTCAGCGTAGCGCTGGTGCACGGCAGTCGGCGCGAGGTGCTGTCTATCGACAAGCTGTATGCATCTGCCAGCGATGACCCGGGCCTGAAAAGCGACTTGCCGTATTGCGACTGCGAGGTGCTGGTAGACCGCACCTACGTGCTGCCGCTGGGCGACAAAAGCTGGCCCGACGACACGCTGGTGGAGTTCGACTACATGGACGGTAACTGAGCATGAGCACGCGACCTTCAACAGCTTTTCGCATCTTCAGCTTCAGCTTCATCTTCATCGCCGCTGTCTGCTGCGCGTGGCTGGCGGGTTGTGCAGTGCCAGGGCTGCTCGGTGGTGGCCCAAACGCGTCACCCTTCAGCAACCCAACCCTATCCATGCAAAGCGCCAGCGACAGCATTACCGTTGGCAAAAGCAGCAAAGCAGACGTGCTGGCAGCACTGGGCGCAGCCACCGTGATCAGTTTCGACAGTAGCTATGAAGTGTGGGTTTACCGAGCCAAGTCGCGTGAACCGGCAGATGCAAAAGCAGAGTTTGTGATTTTGTTTTCGCCGGATGGGGTGGTTAGGAAGACGCGGTCGCGGCCGGGTTATGTGGTGCGGAACTGATTCGGCACTCAATTGCACCACCTGAAACAAAAAACTGCCTCGTAACCTTCCACGCTCCTGATTTAGGAGCTGCTCGTGCATGTGTCTATCGGTCTGTACGTCTTTCTAGGGCTTGGATCAAAGCGGCCGTTTTTTGCCCTTTAAAGCTCAGCGACAGCAAATTACGCGGTCACAAGGCTTTAAAACGCTGCTTTTGGCCTGTTTTTACCTGCTGTTTAGGCCGCTAGGCCAATGAATACGGGTGCAAAATGCTCCTAAATTAATAGCGATAAGGAAATAACTCAAATTTCACACAGACAGTTTCGTCAAATCGCAGCTGTAGAGACTTAAGTCGCGCATGGCACGCTGCACCAACAGACCTGGCCCTTTTATACCTTTTAATAGATAATAGTCGGCATGTTGAGTCACGAAAAACCACTTGAGTGGATAGGCAGTAGCCATAAAGACTTGATGACCTTGCCCGCAGATGTTCGGCGGTTTTTCGGCTTCGCTTTGTCGTTGGCACAGTCTGGTGACAAGCATGACGCAGCCAAAGTGCTCAAAGGTTTTGGCGGCGCGGGGGTGCTTGAGGTGGTGGAAGACGATATGGGCGGTACCTACCGTGCCGTGTACACGGTCAAGTTCGTCGAGGCAGTGTTTGTTCTCCACTGTTTCCAGAAGAAAAGCAAGCGCGGCATCACCACGCCAAAGGCAGAAATGGACATCATCCAAGCAAGGCTAAAGATAGCCGAAGCATTTGCAAAGGAGCTACGGAAATGAAAACTCGACTGATGGACGGCATTGAAGTGCAACGGGGTTCAGGCAATGTGTTTGCTGACCTTGGTCTGGCTGATGCCGAAAAACTCAAGATCAAAACAGGGCTTGTCATTGAGATCAGAAAAGCCATGCGCAGCCGCGGCCTGACACAACAAGATGCCGCCAAACGCATGGGCATCACCCAACCCAAAGTCTCCGACATGATGCGCGGCGACTTCACCAACCTGTCTGAGCGCAAGCTGATGGACTGCCTCACCCGGCTAGGCTACGACATTGAAATCAAAGTGCGACCTGCCAAGGCTGAAATTGGCCAGCTGCTACTGGCTGCCGCTTGACTACTAACAAGCGTTGACTACACGTTGCCAAAACGTTGGAGCTTGAGTTGCGGTGTATTCGGTAAAAAGTGCCCCTTTTTTGCTTTCAAGTGCTCAGTGAAGGCAATTTATGCCGCATCAAGGATTCAAAACGCTATTTTGAGTGGCTTTTTTATCTATCGTTTAGGCCTATAGACCAATGAATACGGGCGCAAGCAGCTCATTAATTCATAGCGAGTGCGGATTAATTGGGGTCTGACCCCAATTGTCCCCAATTGTCCGTACGTGGTGCCGCGGGGCGACAAAAGCTGGCCAGACGACACGCTGGTCGAGTTTGACTACATGGACGGCAACTAAGCATGACCACCCGCCCGGCAAAAGCTTTTCGCATCGTCAGCGTCATCTTTATTACCGCTGTCTGCTGCGTGTGGCTGGCGGGTTGTGCAGGGTTGGGGTACTTCGGCGGCGGCCCAGCTGCGCCAGCCTTCAGCAACCCCGCAATGTCGATGCAAAGCGCCAGCGACAGCATCACCGTAGGCAAAAGCAGCAAAGCCAACGTAATGGCAGCGCTGGGCGCAGCCACCGTGATCAATTTTGACAGCGGGTATGAAGTGTGGGTTTACCGCGCCAAGTCGCGTGAGCCTGCAGAGGCGAAAGCGGAGTTTGTGATTTTGTTTGGGCCAGATGGGGTTGTTACGAAGACGAGGTTGCGGCCAGCTTATGCTTTGCGCAACTGAATCAGCGCCCAACGGCGGCACCGTAACAACAAAAAGCCCCGTAACCTTGCAACTACCGACTTTAAATTTGGTTCCTATTACTCAAATCAATTGGAGTCTGAGCTAACCCGGGTTTCCCAACTGATTCGCCTTTCACCTCGGCGCGGCATTGAACTAGTACTACATGATGAGTTGTCTAAACTTTTCCATCAGCAGGGGATACTCAGCACCTCCATTCGATGCGTTGTAGTCTTTCACAAGTTGCACTAAGTCATGGTCGCAAAGGATGATGATGAAGCCTCTTTGATCATTGGCTGTGTCTTTGCAACTAGCAGTTAGCTTTGCTAGGTTCTCGATGGACCGGCAAACTAGTAGTCCGACCTGACCGCGGCTGGGTGAAAAGCGACCGGCCAATTGGTCGAATTCGGGGTTACCAATTTCTTTCCCGTAATTTTTGCACTCAACAAATATGTGGGCACTTGAATAGTGTCGTTGCAGCCAACTGAAAAATCCATCTCTTGGGTCGTTGACATAGGTGATGTCAATTCGCTTTCGCCCATCATGTATTTTGTGCTGCTTGGTCGGAAGCGCCAGCGAGGGAAAGAACAAAGCACTTAATAACTTTTCGATTGCATTTTCGTAGGCGGTTGCATCTTCTTTCCCAGTCGGAATGGCAGTCACATCTGCAAGCGATGCGGGAAAATTTGGCTGCGGAATGTTTTCTATTTCGGCAAGCGTTCCGTGCGTTATCGGTCGCGAGGTCTTAGAGGCCGCTTCACGATATTCCTGAAGAGCACTCGGATGCTTTAGTGTCTCGCGGACGATGCTCAGCTTGTCGGCTCCATACTTCTCTCTTAGATCTTTTTTTGTGACGCGTTTTCTGCCATCTTTGAGGGTGCTAACAAGCCCGGTATTCAGCGCCTTCTCTGCCGTCTCCATGGTCGGCAAGAGGTAATGAGTAAAGTAGTTTGCTGAGTCATAGACCAACCTGTGTCTGACCGCAAGCTTAGGGATCAGCAGGAGCATGCCGAACGGTGTTACTGGTAGTGGAACCAGCGAGTCTTCCCAGACCTCCGATTGAACGTTCCAGATCGGTCCAGAGTAAACATTTTGCGTGAGCGGTATTCCGTAATAGTCACATATCTCTTGCGTGTAACTAATTAGTGGTCCACGAAGAATATTACAAACGGCATCGGAGATACGATCCGGTCCAACACCTTCTATAAATAGGCAGGCGTCCTCAATATCTTTGAGCAATCCAGTGTTACCGGCTTGGCTCTTTTTCAACGCTGCCCAAACCTTGGCCGCATATCCTTTGCCAAATGCGCGCCCATCGGATAAGCCGCTAGAAAAGCCTAAATGGAACTCGTTTTTTTCAGTTAGTGCCTCGAGCATCCTCATGCCAGCGGCGTCGTTGTTCGTTTGTAGATGCCGTAGCAGCGTTTCGAAAAAATGCTGGAGGATAGAGTTGCATTCGGAAGCCCAGATGCTTTGCAGCGACCTAATCCTGCTCGGATCAAGGAAAACTGGGGTGTCATTCCCTATGGGAACATCGACAAAATCAAGCGTTGTCTGGTCACGCTTTAGGCCAAAGTATTGCGAAACTCGCATTTTCGGGGTCGGTTTCGCCATTTGTATGTTCCTTGTTCCGATCAGGTGCTTTGGACATGTTCTGCGATTCAGTGGTTCTTGATCGCGAGTCAAATCCCCCTTTCACACAACGCGGGGGCTAAAAATACATAGACACATAGTACGAGATTTGTTACAAATACTCCATCCTTCATTTGGAGGATATTTCGCAGGTCGTTAGACGCCGCCGCAATCGCGAATGAATGGGTGGCCACGCAGACATTCAGCAACAAAAAAGCCCCGTAACCTTGCGAATACGGGGCTTCAAAATGTGGCTCCTCGACCTGGGCTCTAACTAGGGACCTGCGGATTAACAAGATTAATTTGAGGCTGACCCGGAGTATCCCGATTCAAACAGTCTCAAGCATTCAAAACGCTGTTTCCGACCTGTTATTACCGGTTGTTTAGGCTTCTAGGCCAATGATTACGGGCGCTAGCAGCTCCTCAATTAATAGCGACTTAGCTTTTGTTGAATTCTAACTCCGATTGCTTCCTGACCGAAAAAAATCAAAGCACAGCCTCCAGACCCTTGCGCTGTAAAAGATCAAGCAGCTTCGATGAAGGCCCGCTCGGGTGCTTTTAACCACCTTCCCACTTGCGCACGGTGGACAGGCTGGTGTTCAGTAGCGCAGCCAGCACAGCTTGACTTAACTTGAGCTGGTCGCGCAGCGCGCGGATTTTTTCACTGCTGTAGTCGGGTACGGGCGCCAGGCAAAGTGCATCGAACTTGTGCATATTGCGCTTGTGAATAAAGCCAAGGCGATGCAAGTCACTGGCGGTCTCGTGCGCGGCTTCGAAAATGGGGGTTTTTGCTTTGGCTTTCACTTTCGGTTCAATCATTTGCGTCATGGCAGATTTCCTAAGTTATAAAAACAAAAAAGCCCCGTAACCTTGCGATTACGGGGCTTCAAATTTGGCTCCTCGACCTGGGCTCGAACCAGGGACCTACGGATTAACAGTCCGGCGCTCTACCAACTGAGCTATCGAGGAATACAGCCTAAGATTATAGCGTCCTAATTCATGCTATTTCTTTGCGCTGTATGCGCCCGCTGATG
>JANOWB010000355.1:0-3568 GCA_031417695.1 Polaromonas sp. | reverse complement strand
TTGAAGGCTGTGCAAATAAGTTGCCACAGCGCAAGAATCGCCACCAGCAGCACCCAGGGTGCCCAGATCTGAAGTTTTTTACTGTTCATCATTAAAGTTCTTCAGGCTGGTACGGGAGTGCTTTGACGAATTGCGCCAATGTGCCCACGCAGCTCGTGCACGATGTCTGAAAACTCTTTGGTGTAGGTCACTTCCAGGTCGCGCGGGCGCGGCAGGTCGATTTCTTTTTTAACTACAAAGCGGCCTGGGCTTTTGCTCATTACGTACACGGTGTCGGCTAAAAATACCGACTCTCGCAGGTCGTGGGTGACCAAAATCACATTGAATTTTTGAACCATCCACAGGTCGCGCAAAATGCACCACAGCTCTTCACGGGTAAAGGCGTCTAACGCGCCGAATGGCTCGTCAAGTAGCAGCATTTTGGGTTCATGTATCAGCGCCCGGCAAATGCTGGCGCGCTGTTGCATGCCGCCTGACAACTGCCACGGAAACTTGTCGCCGTAGCCAGCCAGCCCCACGCTATCAAGCAGCTTGATGGCGCGCGCTTGGTACTCTTTGCGTTTGGCTTTGAAGTTGCTGCGGTAAGGCTCCACAATCTCCAGCGGCAACAGCACGTTGTCTAGCGTGGTGCGCCACGGCAACAGCGAAGGTGCTTGAAACGCCATGCCCGAAATTTTGAGCGGCCCGGTCACGGGTTGGCCATCAATCAAAATTTTGCCAATCGACGGCATTTTCAAACCCGTCGCCAGCTTCATGAAGGTTGACTTGCCGCAACCCGACGGGCCGACGATGGCTATGAACTCGCCTTGCTTGACTTTCAGGTCGATGGCTTCAACAGCATATTGTTTTTTGGCCAGCAACTCGTCGTTGTAAGCCAGCCAAACATCGGTGAAGTCGACAAAAGGCTTGGCAAGGTCGTCGTTGTTGTGGTTTTGAGGCATTTTTCAGTGTTAAAAGTGCTCGCTGCGCAATCAATACGGGCGCGAGCAGCTACTTAATAAATAGCAAATAAAGCGAATAAATGGTGAAATTATTTCTTCGAGAACACGTTCAACTCAGCAGCCGATGGCAAAAACGAAGCGTTCCACACCGCATCAGGGTTCACACGAGTCTTGGTATTAAATGCGTCTGACACTTGCGATGCCATCAGCGACAGGCGTGGGCCGTTGACCTTGCCAAAGCCTTCGGCACGAGCGTTCGGGCTGTTGATGACTGTATCAATCGCCAACTGCAAGCGGCGTGTTTCCAGCTCGACGTTAACAATGCCGTCACGTGCTTTCACGTCGCCAATAGCAGCCGCCGGGTTGGCCATCACGTCTTTCATGCCCTTGGCAAAAGCCGCCAAAAAGGCTTTAACGGCCTCCGGGTTTTCTTTGATCATTTTTGGCGACGCGATGATGGCGTTGCCGTACAGCTTGACGCCGTTAGCGGGGTAAGGCAACACCACCACGTCTTCTGCTTTAATGCCGCGCGCTTCCAGGTTCAGCAGCGACGTGAAGGTGAAACCGGTGATGGCGTCGATGTCGCCACGCACCAGCATGGTTTCGCGCAGTGGCGGGTCCATGGCGGTCCACTGCACGCCCGTGATGTTGTTGGCCTTGGCAAAAATCGGGAAGGCGCGGCGGCCGGCGTCAAACACCGGTGCGCCGAGCTTTTTGCCGTTCAAATCAGCGACGGTTTTGATGCCGGACTTTTTCAATGCCATGACTGAAGCGGGCGTGTCGTTGTAGACCATCATCACGGCCACAGGCTTGTTCGGTGCGTCTGGGTTGTTGGCGTGAAATTCCATCAGCGCAGCCAGGTCAGCAAAACCCATGTCGTAAGCGCCTGATGCCACACGCGTCACAGTGCCGCCGGAACCATTGCCCGCGTCAATCGCGACATCGAGTTTTTTGTCTTTGAAGTAACCCTTGGCGGCAGGCGTTAGAAATAAAGCTGCGGGGCCCTCAAAACGCCAGTCGAGCTGGAACTTAATCGGCGTGGTTTGCGCTTGGGCAGAACCGAATGCGGCTGCCAGTGCCAGGGCGGCGGCGGTTTTAAAGAAGGTACGTTTGATCATGAAAAAAGCTCCGGAGGGAAAGGTAGAAATTGAAATCTAAAAGGGTTGTAAAACGTTGGTGCAGGGGTAGTAGCAAAATCAGTGCCCGTCACGAGCGGTGAATAGGCGATGTGCACCAATCAGGTAGGTATTTTCGGGCCGTATTGGTGCGTTTAAACCGTTACAAACGATCATTAACCTCCGTAAATACCCGGGTGCGTATTTACGTCAGCAAATCACTCAGCGCGCGGGCCACGACTTTGGTTGCGCGGCGCAGGTCTTGCAGGTCAAGCCGCTCATCAGCACGTTTTGCATGTGACTCAAGTACCGTTCGCGGCCCAGCGCCATAAATGACGCCCGGTATGCCCGCTTCGCAAAACAGCCGCACGTCGGTGTACAGCGGCGTACCCAGCGCGGGGATGGGTTCGCCAAACACCGCCAGGCCATGCTTTTGAATCGCATCAACCAGCGGTTTGTTGCCCGCCAGCGGCTGCATGGCGCGCGCTAGCAAAATGCGTTTGATGTCGACGGTGACGCCCGCGCTTTGCATGGCAGTGTCAAAGATTATTTTGCGCAAGTCGGCTTCAACCTCTGCTGGGTTTTCTTCCGGGATCATGCGGCGGTCCAGCTTGAAGGTGACGCGGCCTGGAATCACGTTCGTGTTGGTGCCGCCTTCAATTTGGCCGATGTTCAGGTAGGGGTGTGTGATGCCTTCAACCTTGGAGGTGATTTGTTTGTAAAGCGTGTTTTGCGCATACAGCGCGGTCAAAATTTTGTTGGCTGCTTGCAGCGCGTCCACACCCGAATCAGGAATGGCTGCATGTGCCATCTTGCCGTGTACGGTCACTTCCATTTGCAGGCAGCCGTTGTGCGCGGTAATCACCTGGTAGCTAAAGCCTGCGGCAATCATCAGATCGGGCTTGATGATGTGGTGTTTTAGCAGCCAGGCCGGGCCAACTTCGCCGCCAAATTCTTCGTCATAGGTAAACAGCAATTCCACGCTGCCATGCGTGGGTTTGGCCACGGCTTCCAGCGCGCGCACCGCAAAGGCGTAGCTTGCAAAATCACATTTGCTGACGGCAGATGCACGGCCGTAAATTTTGCCGTTTTCAATTTCGCCGCCGTAGGGGTCTTTGGTCCAGCCTTCGCCGGGCGGTACGACGTCGCCATGGGCGTTAAGCAGTACGGTCTTACCCTCCCCATATTTGCGTCGAACGATCAAATTGGTGATGGATTCCAGCCCTGCTGCGTGCACTTCAGCCGGCGGTACAGGGTACTTTTCAGCATCGAAGCCCATAGCGTGCAGCAGCTCTGCCGTGCGCTCTGCATGCGGCGCGTTGTTGCCGGGCGGCGTGTCGGTGGGTACGCGAATCAGCGCTTTCAAAAACGCGACTTGTTCGTCAAAGTGTGCGTCAATCCACTCGTCAATTTTTTCGTAGTTGGTCATGTTTGTTCGTCGGCTAATTGGTAAAGCAAGTGGGTAAAAGCATCAACGCCCAGTTGAATGTCGTCGCTGGTGGTGCTTTCCAG
>JANOWB010000354.1:0-11160 GCA_031417695.1 Polaromonas sp. | reverse complement strand
TACCCCCAGCGCCGCCAGCAAAGCCAAAAACAAACTGATATTGAGTGGTGAGCTGGGCCAATCAATGCCAACGCCCGCCAAAAAATCTTTCATCGAAGCCAACTTGGCAGAAGGCGCAAACGGCACGCTTTCAACCGACATCGTGCCCGCAGGCCGAATAAAGTTCACCAGCAAATACACCATCAAGCTGCTGGCAATAAAGTTAAACATGATGGTGGTGATCACCACGTGGCTGCCCCGGTACGCCTGCAGCACCGCAGGCACCGCTGCCCACGCCATGCCAAACAATGCGCCAGCCAGCAGCATCAAAGGCAGCAGCAACCAGCCCGGCAACACTGGCCCCAGCCACAGCGCCATCAGCCCCGTGCCCAGCCCGCCGATGAGCGCCTGGCCTTCAGCGCCAATGTTGAACAGGCCGCCATGAAAAGCTACCGCGACTGCCAAACCGGTAAAAATAAAAGTGGTGGCGTAATACAACGTGTAGCTAATGCCGCGCGGCGTGCCGAATGCACCGTTAACCAGAACCGACAGCACATTGACCGGGTTTTGACCCACCGCCGCCACCACCACGCCCGCAGCCAGCAGCGCCACTGCCAGGCAGACGACGGGCAGCAAAACAATGTCGGCCCAGCGGGGTAGGGGAGGCGCGGGCGTCATGAATTAAGCGCTTGGATAAAAGCTACATTGCTATTAAATATGCAGCTTCTCGCGCCCGTATTTATTGGCCTACAGTTCATTTTTATGCCCCACCAGTCATTAATATGCCCAGCCGGTTCTCAGAGCACGCATCAATCGGCAGCTCCCCGGTAATGCGGCCCTGGCACATCACCACCACGCGGTCACTAAGGGCCAGTATTTCGTCAAGCTCGCTCGACAGCACCAGCACCGCGCAACCTTGCGCGCGCAGCGCGCGGAGCTGGCTGTAAATAAATTCAATAGCGCCAATGTCTACCCCGCGCGTCGGCTGGCCCACCAGCAGCACGTGCGGGGTTTGGCCCAGTTCGCGGGCCAGCACCAGTTTTTGCTGGTTACCGCCAGAAAATTTACTGCTTTGCAGCTGCGCGTTGCGCGGGCGCACGTCGAAGCGTTCCATCATGGCGCGAGTGGCGGCGCGCATGCGCCCGCGCAGCATGCAACCCCAGCGGCTGTAGGCAGGCAAGGCTTCGTAGCCCAGCACGGCGGATTCCCAGGCGTCAAAGTCCATCACCATGGCCCTGGCGTGGCGGTCTTCGGGCACGTGGGCAATTTTCAATAATCGGGCCTCGGTGGGGTGCAGCCAGGCGCTGGCTGAAAACGTGTGGCCTTCAATGGACATCTGCCCAGCGCTGGGGGCGCACAGGCCCGACAGCACTTCAAACAGCTCACTTTGCCCGTTACCCGACACCCCTGCAATGCCCACAATTTCGCCGGCGCGCAATTGCAAATCAATGCCGTCAAGGCGCAGCACGCCAGCCGAGTCTTTCAGTGAAATATTGGTGGCTTGCAACTTGATGGCGCCCAGCGCTTGCGCTGCACCAACCGCGCGGCTGATAGCTACCTTGCGGCCCACCATCGCTTCAGCCAGTTGGTCAATCGACGTATCTGCAATGGCCACGCGCGCCACTGCCTTGCCACCGCGCATCACCGTCACGTCGTCACACAGGCGCATGACTTCTTTGAGCTTGTGGGTGATCAAAATAATCGTTGTGCCCTGGCTGCGCAGCAGCGTTAACACGCCAAACAGCTGTTCGGTTTCTTGCGGGGTAAGCACAGCGGTAGGCTCATCCAGAATCAAAATGCGCGCCCCCCGGTATAGCGCTTTCAAAATCTCCAACCGCTGCTGGTCGCCAACCGGTAGCTCCCCCACCGGCACATCGAGTGCTACTTTCAAACCGGTCGATAGCATCAGCGCTTGCAGTCGCTCTCGCACGACGGAGGCTGCTTTGTCTAGCAGCACGTGCGGCTCGGCGCCCAGCATGACGTTTTCAATGGCATTTAGCGTATCAACCAGCATGAAGTGCTGGTGCACCATGCCGATGCCGTGTGCAATAGCGTCGTGTGCGTTGGCAATGGCTACCCGCTGGCCATTAATAAAAATTTGCCCGCTGTCAGCACGGTAAAAACCGTACAGCACCGACATCAGCGTGCTTTTGCCCGCACCGTTTTCACCCACAATGCCATGCACTGTGCCTTGCCGTACGGACAGGTTCACATCAGAGTTAGCCAGCACCGCGCCGAAGCGTTTGCAGATCTCAAGCATCTGCACTGCAAGGCTTGAATCAGGTGCGAGCGAGGGTGAGGTGGCCGATGCTGACGCGGCTTGGGTGGTCAGCATGTAGTGACCTTGCTTCCTCCCCTTTCGGGGGAGGGCTGGGGTGGGGGCAAGTGCAGAAACACTGTCGGTATCGTGCATGCCCCCATCCCAACCTTCCCCCAGCGGGGGAAGGGGCAGGAGGGCTCATGACTCAAAAATTAAAACTTGCAGGCGTTATCGGCCATGTAATCAGCCACCTTAATTTTGCCGCTGATGATGTCGGCTTGTGCGGCTTCGACCTTTTTCTTCATGTCTGCCGTCACGAGTTTTTCGTTGTTGGCATCCATCGCAAAACCGACGCCGCTTTCTTTCAGGCCCAAAACAGACATTCCGGGCGTGAAGTTTTTAGCAGCGTTAAACACGGCGACGTCAACCCGCTTGAGCATTGAAGTCAGCATGGTGCCGGGTTGCAGGTGGTTTTGGTTGCTGTCTACACCAATGGCCAGCTTGCCGCTGTCTTTGGCCGCTTGGTACACGCCCATGCCGGTTCCGCCAGCCGCAGCAAACACGACGTCAGCACCTTTTGAAAACTGTGCCTTGGCCAGCTCGCCGCCGCGTGCCGGGTCGTTCCAGGCAGCGCCTGTTGTGCCGGTCATGTTGGCAAACACTTCTACTTTTGGGTTGGCAAATTTGGCACCTTGCTCGTAGCCGCACTGAAAGCGGCGAATCAGCGGAATGTCCATACCGCCTACGAACCCGACTTTTGCGGTTTTACTGGCCATGGCGGCCATGGCGCCGACCAAAAAACTGCCTTCTTGCTCTTTAAACACGGTGGACTGCACGTTAGGCAAATTCACCACCATGTCGATGATGGCGAATTGCAATTTCGGGAAGTCTTTGGCGACCTTTTCAAGCGCTGAAGCCTGACCAAAACCCATTGCAATGATCGGGCTGGCGTTGCGCTCAGCCATTCGGCGAATCGCTTGCTCGCGCTGTGATTCGTTGGTAATTTCAAACTCAAGATAAGGCTTGCCCGACTCTTTTTTCCAGCGCTCAATACCGTTGTAGCCGGCTTCGTTAAAGGACTTGTCAAACTTGCCGCCCATGTCATAAATGATGGCGGGCTGGGCCAACGCGGCAGTGGTGGTCAGCAATGCGCCAGCCGCTACAGCCGCAATTGCAGTAAAACGAGCCAGGGTGATTGAAGCAGTTTTCATATTGAATCCTTTGCGTTGGAAAATAAAACAACAGTTAAAAATCAAAACCTTGAAAAGCAGACCGTGAAAATTCGAATCTTAAATGCAAACACGGCCTAATTTGCCCTAATTAGCCCTACCCGACATCAGGGCAAACGCGCCATTGCGTGATTAAGTAACAAATAAAAACCATCTGCATCTACGCTGCGCATAAACAGCACATTTGGCTTGCGCCCGCTGACGCTCCACCAATCAGCTACTGTCATGCCCATCGTCAAATCGCTGGTGGTTTCAACTTCTACATTGATCAATCGGCCATTGAACAACAACGGTTGCAAGAGATATGCCACTACGCAAGGGTCGTGCAGCGGCCCACCGTTAGTTCCGTATTTTTCAACATCAAAACGCTCAAAAAAAGCCAGCATGTCGGCCACGGCTGCGGCGCAGCGCGTGCCAACCGCACGTATTGCAGCGATTCTGGCCTGCGTGGTTAGCACTTGGTGGGTCACGTCAAGCGGCATCATGACGACAGGCACTCCGCTAGTAAGCACTATTTGCGCGGCGTGCGGGTCTACATACACATTAAATTCAGCCGCTGGCGTGATGTTGCCGCCTTCAAAACAGCCGCCGCCCATCAGCACAATTTCGCGCAGGCGCGGGGCGATGTCGGGGGCGCGCTGCAATGCCAGCGCCAGGTTAGTCAATGGGCCTAATGCGCACAGCGTGATGCTGCCAGCGGGTTGCTCGCGCACACTGCGCACAATGAAGTCCGCTGCGTCGCCCTGCGCCAGTTGCATGGTGGGTTCGGGCAGGGTGGGGCCGTCTAACCCAGTGCTGCCGTGTACATGCTCGGCAGTAACCAATTTGCGCAGCAGTGGCTGCGCTGCACCCGCGTACACCGGCACATCGGTACGCTTGGCCAGCTCAAGTATTTGACAGATATTGCGCGTGGTTAGCTGCAAAGGCACATTGCCAGCCACAGCAGTGATGCCCAACACGTTCAGCTCTGGCGAGGCCAGCGCCAGCAAAATCGCCACTGCATCGTCTTGCCCAGGATCAGTGTCAAGGATGATGTTGCGCGGTGAGTTTGGTGAAGAAAAGGCTGGCATGAGGTAGAAAGTTTGCTATATATACAGGAGCTGCTCGCGCCCGTATTTATTGGGTAAAACACTTAAAATAGCAGTAAAAAGACCTTCAAATCGGGCTAAAGCCACGCCAAGCCGGGATTGGCTCATTTGGCATTTGAATCCAGTTGCTGGCCGGGTAGTGGGCTTGCCCGCTGACTGCGTGCAGCGTGTACGCATGGCGTGACTGTGCTGAGCGGTTGGCTTTTGACAAGTGCGCGAACAGACCGTTGAACACAATTAATGTGCCTTGCTTGACCTCCAGCCACTCAGCCTTTGATGCGTCCCATTGCAAATCTGGCTGCAGCACGTTGAGCGCCAGTTCGCCAGTGGGCTGGCGGCGAAACACCTCGCGCAAGCCTTGCTGGTGTGACCCCGCAATGCCGCCTAAGCAGCCGTTGCCTAGGGTAGCCTCTTCAATGGCGAACCAAAAACCAATCACCGAGCTGGGCTCGGTGTACAGGTAGGTGCTGTCCTGGTGGCAGTTGACTTCGCCGCCAATGCCCGGCTGCTTGAAGATATACATCGACTGCACCAGCAGCGGGTCAAGCAAACCCAGGCTGTTTGCGACGCTTTGCAAATCGGCAGTGCGTGAAAACGCATTAAAGACCGGGTCAAGGTCGTGCATGGCGTGCCCGAGCTTGTTGACGGCTTTGGCCAGCGGCACAGTCAACTCGCCTTGCGCATCGTGCGCGCCTTCTTCAAAAAACACGCCAATGCTGTTGGCGGATTGCTCAAAATACGCGTTGCGTGCGTGGCCTTGGTTTTGCGTTGAAAACACCGTGTGACCTTGTTGTGGTGCATGCAGTTGTACCAGCGCTTCAGCGCGTTCACGCAGCGCTGCACATTGACTGGTAGTTACAAAATCTTCAATCACCAACACGCCGTCTTGCTTGAAAGCATCAACCGAAGCCTCATGCAAGCCAGCTGCCTTGTTCCATTTGCAACGGGCAATCATGCTGCGCCTTTTGCATACGCGCAGGCAATCGCAGCGGCAAGTCTGGCGTTGTTCAGCACCAGTTCAATATTGGCTGCCAAGCTATTGCCGCCGGTTAGCTGATTGACTCGGTCAAGCAAAAAAGGAGTGATGGCTTTGCCGCTGATGCTCTGCTCTTGAGCTTCTTTCAACGCTTGGCTAATGGCTGCATCTATTGCCTCACGCGGCATGGCAAACCCCTCAGGAATCGGGTTGGCAACTACCAAACCGCCGACTAAGTTCATTCCCCATTTGGCGTGCATTACCTTTGCTATGGCATCGGCAGTGTCTAGCCGGTAGTCAACTTTAAAAGCGCTGCTGCGGGTGAAAAAAGCAGGCAGGCTGTCTGTTTGATAACCAATCACCGGCACGCCGTGCGTCTCCAGGTATTCAAGCGTCAGGCCCAGGTCAAGAATAGATTTGGCCCCTGCGCACACCACCGCTATAGGCGTGCGTGCCAGCTCTTGCAAATCGGCAGAAACATCAAACGTGCGCTCCGCGCCGCGGTGCACCCCGCCTATGCCACCGGTGGCAAAAACTGCAATGCCTGCCATGGCGGCCAGCATCATGGTGGCGGCCACGGTGGTCGCACCCGATTGGCCCGCCGCCACCACAAAGGGCACATCGCGGCGGCTGACCTTGATGGCATGGTGGCCGAGCTTGCCCAGCATTTCAATGTCTGCTGCTTCCAGGCCCACCTTTAACCGGCCATTCAAAATTGCGATGGTCGCGGGCACAGCGCCGTGAGCACGCACTTCAGCTTCAACCCGCAGGGCGGTCTGTACGTTTTGCGGGTAGGGCATGCCGTGCGAAATGATGGTGGACTCCAGCGCCACTACCGGCTGGCCAGTTTGAATCGCGCGCGCAACTTCGGGGGAAACATCCAGGTATTGATTGGTCGTCATGGCTGTATTAAACCTGCTCAGGGTGGCGCCAGCAATCGAAAGGCGGTGGCTGCGTTTAAATCAGGGTGATTGGCCCCGCTGCTGGTCAAGGTGAACGCTGCGCAGGCGTTGGCAAAGCGCACGGCTTGCTCCAATGGCCAGTCGGCCAGTGCAGCGTGTACCAACCCAGCAGTCAGTGCGTCACCTGCGCCGTTTGAATTGACTGCGTTAACCTGAATTGCGGGTAGCTGACCGTGGCTGCCGAGGCTGCTCCAGCACACGCCGCTGCTGCCCAGACTGACCACCACGTTTTGAGTGCCCAATGCGCAAAGGCTTTGTGCGGCTGTTATTGCTCGTGTCACGCTGTCGACTGGCAAACCGGTGAGCGCTTGCGCCTCGAGTCGATTAATTTTTAGTGTGTGGATGTGCGCCAGATACGGCAGAATTTTCAAGCACTTGTGGCTGGATACGCCGTCTACAAAAACTGCTTTGCCTGACCTGTTTGGCATGACCCATTCAAGGCAAGCCTCGCTCAAATTGCAGTCCACCACCCACGCTCAGGCATTAGCAAGCCCAGCAGCGTGAATCGCCAAGTGGCGGGGAGTAAGCAAGCCAAGCACCGCCATGTCGTTAACTGCGGCCAGCAACGAGCCGTCGGGGTTGTTGAGTGAAAGGTAGGTACCAGTTGTTTGGCCGGGCAACACATTGCAAGCCGACACATCGACGCCCGCACGGCGGGTGTGATCCAGTAAAAACTGACTCTGCAAATCGTCACCGACCGCGCTGACCAACTTCACGTTGTGGCCCAGCCTCGCCAAATTTTCTGCAACGTTGCGCCCCACGCCGCCCGCCGTGTTGGTGATGCGGCCGGGCGTTGAATCGCCCACTGCCAAAGTCAGTGCCGCGCTGGCTGAAATATCTACATTCGCCGCGCCAAACACCACTACGCCCTGCTTGCCTATAGTTGTCAAGATTTGTGTCATGACCTGCTCACATAACTTTCTACAATAAAACGATGATTCTCGTCGCTGGTTCAGCCAACTTAGATTTTGTGGTCCGCGCGCCGCACATCCCCGCGCCGGGTGAAACCGTGCTGGGCGGCGACTTCCGCACCTTTGCGGGCGGCAAGGGCGCTAACCAAGCCATCGCTTGCGCGCGCGCAGGAGGCGTGGCCACCCGCATGTTGCTGGGCTTGGGGCGCGACAGTTTTGCCGAGCCGATTGAGGAATCGCTCAATGCTGCTGGCGTGAAGCTGCATGTGCATCGTTCTGACAATCTGCCCACCGGCACCGCGTTTATTTGCGTATCTGACGACGCAGAAAACGCCATTACCGTTGCGCCCGGCGCCAATAGCGCTTTGCGTGCAGAGCACTTGCCTGACCTGAGCGGCCTCCAATTTTTGTTGCTGCAGCTAGAAACTCCGCTCAACACCGTTGCTGCCTACGCCGAGGCCGCGCGCCGTGCTGGCGTGCAAGTGGTGCTGAATGCCGCGCCTGCGCAAGCGCTGCCTCCAGCGCTGCTGGCTTACGTCGATGTGTTGGTGGTCAATGAAGGCGAGCTGGCCTGCATCAGCAACTGCACGGGTAGCGTGGCAGATTGCCTGAACCAGTTGCCCGACTTGCCTTGTATTGTGGTGACGCTGGGCGGCAGGGGCTGCTGTGCGCGTATGAATGATCAAATTTTTTTGCAAACCGCATTTGCCGTGACGCCGGTTGACACGACAGCCGCTGGCGATACCTTTTGCGGTGTGCTGGCAGCCAGCTTGGCGCAGCATCACTCGTTACCGCAGGCGTTAAAGCTGGCCAGTGCGGCAGCTGCACTGGCCTGCACGCGGGCGGGAGCGCAAGACAGCATTCCCACCCGCCAGGAAGTAGATCAGTTTTTAGCCAATCATCCGCTTGATTCCGCAAAAACTTCGGTAGCCCTTGACGCGCTGGCCACCTTCGCCGGATTCAACTCTTAGACCTCAAACTTTTAAAAGCATGACTTCAAAATCCCCCGTAAAAGTTATTTTTGACACCGACCCTGGCGTGGACGACGCGATGGCGCTGTACTACGCGCTGGCGCACCCCGGCATTGACGTAATAGGCATCACCACCACGTTTGGCAACGTCACCGTGGCGCAAGCGGCAACCAATGCCCTTTACTTAAACGCCATTGCAGGCCAGCCCAACATTGCGGTGACCCAAGGCGTTGCCACGCCGATGGTGCGGCAAACCGAGGCCAAGTTTGACTTTATTCACGGTGCTGACGGCTTGGGTAATTTGGCCAGCCGCGTGTCAACCACCAATCAGCTTGACCCGCGTACGTCTGCACAATTCATCGTCGACATGGCGCGTGCCCAGCCTGGTGAGATCACGCTGGTGGCAGTTGGCCCGCTGGGCAATGTGGCCCTTGCGTTGCAGCTTGAGCCCAAGCTGCCCAAGCTGTTGAAAGAAGTCATCATCATGGGTGGCACGGTACTGGAGCCCGGCAACGTGTCTCCGGTGGCCGAGGCCAATGTGTGGAACGACCCGCACGCTGCAGACAAAGTGTTTATCGCTGGCTTCAAGCTGACCATGGTGGGCCTGGACGTGACGCACCAAGTCATTGTGCCGGTGGCGCTGATGAAAGCGATTGCGGATAAGCAGCGTCATGTTGCTACTGACGTATTAGCCCATGCCGTGGGGTTTTACGCTAACTTTTACAGCGGCCTGTACCCGCATGTGGCCAAAATTCATGGCTGCTTTGGCCATGACGTGATGGCCTTTATTTGCCTGACCAATCGCGAACTGTTTACGATTGAATCAGGTCGCGTACGTGTGGCACTCGATGGCATTGCGATGGGCCAAACCATGATGAACCGCAAGCAGTTCATTGACTACCCTCAAGGTGGCTGGGGGCCAACTTACCCGCAAACCGAGGTGTGCATGGCCGTGGATGCGCCCGCATGCCTGGCGATTTTTGAGCAAACATTGATGAGCAATTGGTTAGGCAAGTAACTTCTTAAAGCGAAGGAGACGAGTCATGCAGCTTCCCGTCATTGACTACCGCAGCCTAACTGCTGCGCAAGATTTTTGCAGCAGCCTGCACCACACTGGCTTTGGCGTGCTGGCCAATCACCCGCTAGACCAGGCGTTGGTGCAAAACATTTATGACGAATGGCTGGCGTTTTTTAAAGGCGATGCCAAACACGGCTACGCGCAAGACCCAGTCAAACTTGATGGCTACTTTTCGCCCGCCATTTCAGAAACCGCAAAAAACAATAACCAGCGCGATTTAAAAGAGTTTTTTCACATCTTCCCGTGGGGCCGTTACCCAGCTGAAGTGACTGACGCCGCACGCCGTTACTACGCCGCGGGCAGTGCACTGGCCGCCCAGTTGTTGACTTGGGTAGAAGACTATTCACCGCCAGATGTGAAGGCGCGTTATTCCATGCCGCTGCCCGACATGATTGACGGCTGCGACCAAACTTTGCTGCGGGTGCTGCACTACCCGCCGCTGTTGGGCGTTGAAGAGCCAGGCGCGGTGCGCGCCGCCGCCCACGGTGACATTAATTTGCTCACCATCTTGCCAGCCGCCAGCGAGCCTGGCTTGCAGGTGCTGGGCAAAGACCAGCAGTGGCACGACGTGCCGTGTGATTTTGGGCTGCTCATTGTCAACAACGGCGACATGCTGCAGGAAGCATCCGGCGGGTTTTATCCATCGACCGTTCACCGCGTGTTGAATCCGGTTGGCCCGGCGCGTGATAAATCTCGCTTGTCATTGCCACTGTTTTTGCATCCGCGTCGTGAAGTGGTGCTGTCTGAGCGCTACACCGTCGGCAGCTATTTTGAAGAGCGCATGAAAGAGCTGCGCAGTGGGCAAAAGGCTGCTGTCTGAAACTTAATATTTCTCCCTTCCGGGGGAGGAGAACTCAATCTTCCCTCCCCTTCCGGGGGAGGGTTAGGGTTGGGGCAAGCGCCGAATCAATGGTTGTCAATGTGCGTGCCCCCATCCCAACCTTTTCCCGGAAAGGGAAGGAGCAAGAAGCGTTTGGGCTGATCATATATGGGCCTAAACCGCCCCTAACCCAATAAATACGGGCGCAACAAGCTACTTAATTCATAGCGATGAAAATCGCGCGGATCAAGGCTCCAGCGCAATCCCGACCACGCGCTCACCGCCGCCAATGCTGCCCAGCGATTTGGCTGCACCGGTTTTCAGATCAATCGTGACCCAGCGGCTGCTTGCAGCACCATCGCTATTCAAAGCTGCAAACGCCACATCGCTCAATGCCTGAATGTCGAACGACGCATTGTTAAAAGTCATGCCCAAACTGCCAACGGTAAAAAACTGCCCGGTGTTGGGCGATACCGCTGGCACAACGCCTTCGCGCGAGCCCTGCGTGACCAGCGCACCAGTCGCGGCGTCCAGCGCAAAGTTAGTGGTGATTTTGGTGTCGGCTTTGTTGTAGCTGTATGCCGCGCCAACGGTGCTAGGTGATTTGCCAAAATTCACGTCGCCCGCTGCATAAGCCAGTTTGCCGTCGGTTTGCACGCCCTCAAGCGTTGCATTACCGTCTACAACAGCGCCGGTGTCAGGGTGCAAGCGCAGGTTTTGCCCGGTGTTGCTGACCACGCGAATGCGGTCAACGGTGGGGTTGAAGTCAAAGCCAAACTGCGTGCCCTCGAGCTTGACGGCAAACGGCATGCCCACCATGGTGGCTGCTGCGGTGTCTTCATTGAGGGTGTACAACCGGCCGCTGCTGCCCAGCGCATAAAGCTGG
>JANOWB010000353.1:0-6998 GCA_031417695.1 Polaromonas sp. | reverse complement strand
GAAGTGTTTGTGCACGAGCAAGGGATTCCGATTGCTGAGGAATGGGACGATGCTGACTACTCGGCAATTCACGCGGTGGTGCGCAATGGACTGCAGCAGACCGTAGCAACCGGGCGGCTGCTGGCCCCGCAGCCTGGTATCGCCAAAATCGGACGCATGTCGGTCAAGCGCGTATTGCGTGGCGGCTATTTAGGCCGGGCATTGCTCGATTCGTTGGTCAGCGCTGCCAATCAGCGTGGCGACAAAGAGGTACGGCTGCATGCCCAGGTTAGTGCGCAGGGCTTTTATCAACGAGCCGGGTTCACCAGCACTGGCGGGCCGTTTGATGAGGTGGGCATTGCCCACATCGAGATGGTCAAGCCATTGCCATGAGTCTTTAGCAGTACGGTCTGCGAGTTCGCAGGCAACAGCGGCGACAATAGGAACTTGTTCAGCGCTTTGACCCCAATTTACCCCTTATGGCCAAGAAAAAACGTATAGCGCCTGGCGCACCCCAAGCGGCCAAGTCCGCCAGCGCATCGACGCTTTCCGCTGCTGCAGGCACGTTGCCAGCAGGGTCCAGGCCGCCCGCCGCTAGCCCGCGCGCGGCAAACAATGCGCCGGCATTGGCGATGCCGATAGAAGTGCAGCGAAGCGACCTGACTGTCATTATTCTGGCGCTAATGATGTTTTTAACGCCTGCCATCGGCGTTCCCAACGAGTTGATGCTGCAAGACACCCTCAAGTCTATTGTGGTGGCTTTTGCCACGGTCGGCGCAGGCTTGCTGTTCTTTTGGCAGCAGCGCAATCGGCGTGAGGCACTGCGCTGGCATGGCTTGATGTGGTTGCCGCTGGCGCTGATGGTTTACGCGCTGGGCAGCATGGTGTGGTCGCACACGTTTTTGGGTGGGGTTGAGGCGATTCGCTGGTTTTTGTTCAGCCTGATGCTGTGGCTGGGTATCAATACGCTGTCGCGTGAACGCACACCATACTTGATTGAAGGCATTCACTGGGGTGCATTCGTTTGCTCGCTCTGGACAGTGTTGCAGTTCTATTTTGACTTCACCTACTTTCCGCAGGGTCCCAACCCGGCGTCAACCTTTGTTAACCGTAACTTTTTTGCCGAATTTGTGGTGTGCACCTTCCCGTTTACGTTGTACCTGCTGGCCCAGGCCAAAACCACCTCGCGTATTGCCCTGCTTGCCTTCGTGCTGGGGTTTAACGTCATCGCGCTGATGATGACCGGTACCCGCGGCGCACTGGCGGCGTTCTGGTTGCTGGTACTGGTGATTTTCCCGCTGGTTTTAACGGTTTATCGCAAGCAATTTGCGTTTTACTCGTGGGACAGCGGCCGGCGAATTTTGGCAGCAGGCGTGCTGATGGCCACCATCATCACGATGGGGATGATCAGCTCAGGCAACCCCAAAATCATCTCTGACCGCGCTGACTACAACAACGCCACCACGCCTTTTGACATGGCGTTTAAGCGAACAGCGTCCATTTCTGCGCAAGACGGCTCGCTGGGCATCCGCTTGATCATGTGGAAAGCCACCATCGGCATGGTGAAAGCAGTTCCCTTGACCGGCGTGGGCGCAGGCGCCTGGGAAGCCATGCTGCCGCTGTACCAAACCGCCGGCACACAGTTAGAGACCGACTACTACGTGCACAACGAAGTCCTACAACTGCTGGCCGAGTACGGAGCGGTTGGTTGGGTATTTTTGTTTGCGCTTTTTTCGTATCTGCTGGCAGCCGCCTGGAAAACGCTGCGCAACAAAACTACAGAAGGCTTGGCTGAAGCGCCCCTTCGGGCAATTACCCTGGCCAGCCTGCTGGCGTTTTTAATTGTCAGCAACATTGGTTTTCCGTGGCGCTTGGCTGCCACCGGTTGCATATTTGCTCTGGGCCTGGCCTTGTTGGCTGCGTCGGACGCGCGTTTGAACATTCGTGGCCCGGCGGCGGCGTCCAGGCTGCCTTGGCGGCCGGCTTATTCGCAATTGCTGGCCGTTGCCATGATGATTTGCCTGGCCCTGACGGCCTACATTAGCCAACAAGCTGCAGCCACTGAGCAAAAAATAGTGACCGCCGTCAAAATGGCGATGGGCATTTCCCAGTCAAAAGACGTCAACAACCCCCAGTGGGACAAAACCAAAAAAGAAATGATGACGCTGGCCAAAGAAGGCATTGCCATTAATACCCATTACCGCAAAATCACACCCATGCTGGGTGATGAGCTGGCCAAGTGGGGCGACTGGAAAAACGCGGTGGTTATATGGGAATCGGTAGTGGTGTCGCGGCCTTATGTAGTGGCCATCATGTCGAACATTGCGCGTGGCTATGCAACGCTGGGCAACAACGAAAAGGCGCTCGAATTTTTAGCCCGTGGCGAAAAACTGCAGCCCAAAGCCGTGTCTATCCGGTCGTTAAAAGTCATTTTGATGAGCCGAATGGGCAAAGAGCCCGAGGCGAAAGTGCTGGCCAAACAATACATGCAAGAGGGCACGTACGACTACGACCTGGTTAACGCCGGGTATGTGCTGGGCGTACGCGGTGGCGACTTTGACATGGCCGTGCAAAGCCTTGAGCTGCGCAATAAAGACTTCCCGGCTACCCGGCCAGACGGTTACATGAAACTGGCGGCGATTTACTCGATTCAGAAAAAAGACGAGGTGAAAGCACTGGCCGCTTATAAGTCAGCGATGGCGGCAGCACCTGAAAAAGAGCGGGATGCACTGAAAGCGCAAATCCCACCGGCCTACTTGGCGCGGCTTTGATCAGTTGCTGAAGCTGCTGCGGGCAAGGGCACACTGAAATTCACTGCTACGACCGCTGCCGATGTTACCACGGCGGGGTTCGGTACAAAGCTGGTTTCTGTGAAGCTGACGTCCCAAAAGTTGGCCGTTCTGCCGGCTTTTTGACGCGCTGCGCTCACCACAATCACGCTTGCGCAGCGGGTGCCGTAGTTTCGTTCGGGCAGGCTGACATGGGCGCTCGACAAGGCATGCTCCAGCTCAAGTGGCACACCGGTTTTTGGCAACGTATTGATGGCTGCACGGTCGGGGTTGCTCAACGCCTTAAAAAGCGCACGCTGCAACTCGGCTGGGCTGGCGGGGTTTATTGCCGTATTCAACGCGGTGCGCAAGGCCGATTTAAGAGCAACGGTTTTAGGCCACGGCGTGTCCAGCGCGGCGTTTGACAGGCCGTACACACCGTCAGCCAGTGGTTGTGGCAGCACTGGCGTTGCGCCTGCGGGGCGGTTGCTCCACCCGTACCATTGGCCTTGCTGCAGGTCGCCTAGTACGATGTTGAAGCCGCCGTAAAGCGAGCCGTCTTTTTTTGCTGCAAAGCTGCGTGCATCGCCAGTGCCACTCAGCCAGTCGATGACCAATTCGCCACGTGATTGGGGCTGCGCTTGTAGCGCCGTTTCTCGAACATTGGTCAGCAGCGCTACTCGCCCGTTGGGGTTCATTCCTAACCACGACCCGCCCGCTTGCTCATCACGGCCAGAAATAATACGCTGTCCGGCTGCGGCTTGCCAGGCTGCCAAGGGCAGTGCAGGGCGGTCAAAAAATTCGTCGCGGTTAGACGCCAGTACCAGCGGCCACCGGCTGCTGGTACTGATAGCGAATGCAGCCAGACACATGCTTTATCTGGAATCAGGTTAAATATCTTCAAGCAACGAGTAGGGCAAGCTGTGCAATTGCACCGCAGGGCCCGTGCTGCTGCCCAAGCGCAGCGGGCTGGCACCAGGCGTTTCATCAATCGCCGCTGCAGCGGTTTGCATAGACACCAGCAAGGCAAAGCCGCCCGCCGGGTTTGCAGCGTATGCGGCGACCAGCCCACAAGGCTGTTCGGCATCGCTGGCGTGAAACACTTCCTGGCCAATAAAGGGAGACGGCTCTTCATCCGCTGCAACCAGTACGTTCGCCAAGTAAGCCCGGCGTTTGAGCGTGCCCCTGAACTGGCTGCGCGCCACCACTTCCTGGCCCGGATAGCAGCCTTTTTTGAAGTTAACGCCACCCACGGATTCATAGTTAAGCATTTGCGGCACAAAGGCTTCGAAAATCGGCAGCGTGATCATGGCAATGCCCGACTGGACTTCCAGATACTGCCAGTCACTTAATGGAATCAACGCGCCAGTGGGCGCGGGTGTTTGGCTGGGCGCGCACCACAAGCTGCGCGCAACGCCAGCGCCCGGGTAGAGTTGAATCACATTTACAGCATCAATGTCATGCTTTGACCAATCAATACGGGCGCGAGCAGCTCCTGAATCAGTAGCATCTGCTTCGTCCACTGCTTCAGCCGCGTCACCACACAGGCCGTACAGCGAGAAATCCGCCGTGGCATCGGTGAGCTTGACCTTGGCCCGCATCACAAACATGCTCAAGCGCTTGAGGGTTTGCGCCAGCAAATCATGGCTGCACACCATCAAAATATCGTCAATCCCGTCTTCGTTTTTGCGCTTAAACACCACAAAACTCGCCTGCATGCGGCCCTTGGCATTGCAAAACGCGGCCAGCCGCGCCTGGTTAAAGCCCATGCCGGTGATGTCTTGGGTCAGCTGGCCTTGCAAAAATTTACCAGCCTCCTCGCCAACTGCCCGAATAACGCCCAGATGGCTTAATCGCGATACGCCCGACAGGCCTGAATTCTCAAGGGTTTGCGACAGGTGACCCGCAGGTGGCAAATCAGTAGCTTGGGGAAGTGTGGTCATGGCTGAATTATCATGGCTTCTGCAGTTTTGCATTGGCAAAGTATGCAATTTCGCCGCAGCAGGGTAAGCAGCTTCGTCGCGGCGAAATAACATTCAACGATTTCACAAGGTAGCAGGTTCGTGCGTTCGGCTTTTTCTAAATTTTTGATTTTTTTGCTGCTAGCAAGCAGCGTTGTGGCAGGGGCTGCGGGGTGGTGGCTTTACACACCCATGGCATTAACGCTCAAAGAAGGTGCAAGCGTCGTTGACCTTGAAGTAGAACCCGGCACACGCGCCACGCAAATCGCCGAAGACGTGGTGTCAAGCGGGGCGCAATCTAGCGTGCCACTGCTGCAATTGTGGTTTCGCCTGTCTGGCCAGGCGCGGCTGATCAAAGCGGGCAGTTACGAGATCACGGCCAGCACCACGCCGCGCAGCCTGCTCAGCATGTTGGTGCGTGGCGACCAAACCCTGAAAAGCGTAACGCTGGTGGAAGGCTGGACGTTTACCCAAGTGCGCGCAGCGCTACAAAAAGCAGAGCTGCTCGCGCCCGATTCTGTTAGGCTAAGCCTTGAAATGATCATGGAAAAGCTGGGAAAACCGGGTATTCACCCCGAAGGCCGCTTTTTCCCAGACACCTACACCTATGCCAAAGGGTCCAGTGATTTGTCGGTGCTCAAACGCGCTGCCAAAGCCATGGACAAGCGGCTCGATGCCGCTTGGGCGCTGCGGGCGGCCGACACGCCGCTGAAGTCGGCGCTTGACGCCTTGACTTTGGCCAGCATTGTTGAAAAAGAAACCGGCAAACCAAGCGACAGGGCGCAAATTGCGGGCGTATTCACCAACCGGTTGCGCATCAATATGCGCCTGCAAACTGACCCAACTGTTATTTACGGCCTAGGCGACAAATTCGACGGCAATTTGCGCAAACGCGACTTGCTGGCCGACACGCCTTACAACACCTACACCCGAGGCGGTTTGCCGCCCACACCGATTGCCATGCCCGGTAAGGCAGCGCTGCTGGCAGCGGTGCAGCCGCAGCCTACTAGCGCGCTGTACTTTGTGGCCAAAGGCGACGGCACCAGCCAGTTCAGTGCCAGCCTGGAAGAGCACAACGCGGCGGTCAATAAATACATCAGAAACAAGTGACTGAATAACCCAATGACCTCAGTACCTATCGCTTCAGACGCACTGCATCAGGCCAGCCCCGGGCTGTTCATCAGTTTTGAAGGCATCGACGGCGCCGGCAAATCCACGCACATTTCCGCTTTGGCCGCCGCTTTTACAAAAGCGGGTCGCCGTGTCACGCTTACCCGCGAGCCGGGCGGCACGCCGCTGGCCGAAAAGCTGCGGGCCATGGTGCTCAACGATGCAATGGACTCGCTGACTGAGTCGCTCTTGATTTTTGCGGCCAGGCGCGACCACTTGGCCAGCGTCATTTCACCGGCGCTGGCTAGGGGCGATGTGGTGCTGTGCGACCGCTTTACCGACGCCACTTTTGCCTACCAGGGCAGTGGACGGGGGTTTGACTTGGCCCTGCTGCATACGCTTGAAAAATGGGTTCAGTTCAACACCGAAACCCGCCGCTTGTTGCAGCCCGACACCACTGTGTGGTTTGACCTGGACCCGGCAGCAGCGGCGGCGCGTCTGGCAGGCGCGCGCGTGCCCGACAAATTTGAAACACAGCCGGTGGCGTTTTTTACGCGGGTCGCAGCGGGCTACGCCGCACGAGCCGGGGCTGAGCCCGAGCGGTTCACCCGAATCGATGCATCGCTTTCCCGCGATGAAGTCTGGCACAACCTCGAGCAAGCCATTAAAGCAAAAGGATGGCTGCCCGCATGACCACAAACGCCCCCAGCCCAACAGGCACGCTGCCGCCGTGGCTGCAAGCGCAACTCAAGGCGCTGCTCACCCAGCGCGGTCACGCGTGGCTGCTTAGCGGCCCGTCGGGCTTGGGCCAGTTCGATTTGGCGCTGGCACTGGCAGAGGCCTGGCTGTGCGATGCGCCCACGCCAATTGGGGCTTGCGGCGTATGCGCCAGCTGCCACGCCGTTAGCGTGCATACCCACGCCGACCTGAACGTACTGCTGCCCGAGGTGCTGGCCCTTGAGCTGGGCTGGCCGCTAGACGAAAAAACGCAAGACGAGCTGGACAGCAAAAAGCGCAAGCCCAGCAAAGAAATCAAAGTTGATGCCGCACGCGATGTGGTGTCATTTACCCAATTTACCCGGTCACGCGGCACCACAAAAGTAGTGCTGGTGTACCCGGCAGAGCGCATGAACGGCATCACCGCCAACACGCTGCTTAAAACGCTTGAAGAACCACCCGG
>JANOWB010000352.1:0-13701 GCA_031417695.1 Polaromonas sp. | reverse complement strand
TTTTGTTGGTGCTTTTGTCATCGATGTTGGCCAACATAAACTTGGCGACAACCGGACCGAAGGTGTGCTGTATGCCAGCGCCGGTGTAGTTGGTAGCTGACGCGTAGTTAAACAACAGGTTATGGGTCACCAATGGGTTTTGGTTGCCAAACGAATACTCGTAGCCCTGCCAGTCAGGTATTACACCCGCAATCAGCCTCGTGGTGGCAGAACCCAGCGGAACTGAAACCGAGGCTTCATGAATGAGGTTAGTGCCGTTGCTGCCGTTGATGTTGGCGCCGCCTGGGGTCAGCCGAAGCGTCCAATTAATGCCTTCGCCGCCTTCTGCTTGTTTGGTGATTTCAAGCATGCCAATGCCGGCATAGCCGTTACCCACGCTGAAGCCGGGCGAATAGGCTGACGCCACGCCATTGGCAGCGTTGAAATTTTTCTCATACAAATATTGCGCTTCAATCACGCCTTTGACAGTCAAGCCGCTGAAGCCCGACTTCAATGCGGAGTCCTCATTGACCTCCATTTTTTGAACCATGCGGTTGAATTCAACCGGGTCGACCGCCCCTTTTGTGCTCATTTGTTGCACCTGGGCCTGCAGGGCTTGCAGCTGCTCTTGCAGCGCCTGTATTTGCTTTTGCATGTCTGCGGGGCTTTGTGCATGCGCAGCCAGCCAAGGCATTACAGCTGCAACGGCAATAGACACCGCTTTTATTTTGAACTTCATACCATTCTCCTGTTGTTGATATCGGTAGCAAAAAAACAAACTGGCTCACGTTTTTAAAGCCGCAGCCATTTCTCGGGCCCTGCGCTTTTCGGATCGGGCCATCCAGACACTTGCAGCCACTACGCCCAAGCCAACGGTCAGCACGGTCAGCGTAGCGACGGCATTTACGGTTGGGTTGAGTCCCAAACGGGCGCGGCTAAAAATAGTGATCGGCATGGTGGTCGAGCCTGGCCCCGACAAAAAGGCTGACAGCACCACGTCATCGAGCGAAATAGTGAAAGTCAGCAACCAGGCAGACAGCAACGATTGAGAAACAAGCGGCAAGGTCACTAAAAAAAACACTTGCCACGGCTTGGCACCCAGGTCGAGCGCCGCTTCTTCAAGCGAAGCGTCCATTTCTCGCAGGCGGGACGAAATGACTACGGTTGCGTAAGCCATGCCCAACAACGTATGGCCCAGCCAGATGGTCATGACGCCACGCTCAGGAAAACCAAACTGCTTTTGAATAGAAACCAGCATCAACAGCAAGGACAGTCCCACAATGACCTCAGGCATGACCAGCGGGGAATTCACCATTCCATTGAACAGCGTTCGGCCCGGAAACCGCGGATATTTGACCAGCGAAACAGCTGCAAAAGTACCCAAAATGACAGAAGCGGTGGCGGTCATCAACGCGATACGAAGCGACAGGAAAAAACCCTCGACCAACTGGGTGTCATTAGTCAACTCGGCATACCAGCGAAGTGAAAATCCCGTCCAGATAGTGACGGCTTTATTTTCATTAAAGCTGAGCACTACCAACGTAAAAATAGGAATATACAAAAACAAAAATGCCGCAATCAGCCATGTTCGCGACGTCAGTTGGCCTGCGCGACTGATCATTTGTGGTCTCCGATGTTTTCAGCTTGGTATTTGCTAAAAACCGCCATCGGCACAATGATGAGAAGAATCATCATGATTGCAACTGCCGACGCCAAAGGCCAATCGTTGTTAGAGAAAAATTCGTCCCACAACACCCGGCCAATCATCAAGGTTTGCGGCCCGCCAAGTAGCTCGGGGATCACAAACTCGCCGACACACGGAATGAACACCAACAAAGCGCCCGCAATAATGCCGTTTTTTGATAGTGGTACGGTCACTTTCCAAAAAGCAACCCACGGGCTGGCACCTAAATCTCTGGCGGCCTCGAGCAGCCTGATGTCCATTTTGACCAGCGTTGCGTACAGCGGAAGCACCATGAAAGGAAGATACGTATAGACCATGCCGAGCGTGAGTGAAAACGGCGTGTACATCATTTTTAGTGGCTCAGCTAGCAAACCAAGCCAGATCAATACCTGATTGAACACGCCATCGTCGGCCAGCAGCAACTTCCATGCATACACCCGAAGTAAAAATGACGTCCAGAACGGCAACATGACCAACATCAACAATGCAGGCCGAATGTCTGGACGGCTGCGGGCAAGGAAATAGGCAAACGGATACCCAATCGCCAGGCAAAAAACCGTAGTAACAGCTGCGTACTTGACAGACGACAGGTACGCAAGCAAGTAGAGGTCTTCTTGCAAAACTGTCCAAAAGTTGGCCAGTTTGAGCTGCAGAGTCCACACACCACCGACAAGCGTAGAGATGCTTTTGAAACCAATGCCGTCCGTTTCAGACAGACTTATTTTCAAAACCACTAAAAACGGCAGCGCGAAAAACACCAGCAAAAATGCCATCGGCACGCCGATTACCAGAACTTTTCCGAAGCGGCTGACCAAGTTGTCGAGCCACTGCGAGTTTCCTGCAGCGACTGACGTGCCAGCGCTCATTGAAGCGGCCGCGGTAGTCGTGGGCTGATTCATCGGGTCAACACCACCAAGTCCTCACCCCACCACCACAAGTGAACGTTGTCGCCAACACTCAATTTTTCTTCGACGAACCGACCGCTGTTGGATTGGGTAACCTTGACTTGAAGGCCGGTGCTCAAAGTGACATGAAAAATAGTCTGGCTGCCGAGGTAAGACAAGCCGCGAATCGCACCCTGAGTGGTATTAAAACCAAACTCAGCCGGGCTACCAAAATCTCCAACAACTGGAGCTGATTTTTTGATTCCGATTTTCTCTGGCCGAACCGCCACCTGAACAGCCATGTCTTGCGTGCCCGTGATGCCGTGGCTCACATAGTGCCGACATTCGGCGCTTTGAATGACCACATGGTCGGGCTCATCCACCAGCACCTTACCGGCGAATAAATTAACACTGCCGATAAAGTCTGCAACAAACTTGCAACTTGGCGTTTCGTAAATATCGCCGGGTTTGCCGACCTGTACGATTTGCCCTTGACTCATTACGCCAATGCGGCTAGCCATCGTCATGGCCTCTTCTTGATCATGCGTCACCATGACGCAAGTCACACCAACCGAATGAATGATTTCAACTAACTCAAGCTGGGTGCGTTCGCGCAGCTTTTTGTCCAACGCGCCCAAAGGCTCGTCGAGCAGAAGCAGCTTTGGTTTCTTAGCCAGACTGCGAGCCAGCGCTACGCGCTGTTGCTGCCCCCCAGACAGTTGATGCGGCTTTCGCTTGGCAAACGATTCGAGCTGCACTAACTTGAGCATTTGCTCAACTTTGTCGGCTACTTCGGATTTAGGCATTCCCTCGCGACGCAAGCCAAACGCCACGTTGTCCCACACATTCAGGTGAGGAAACAACGCGTAGCTTTGAAACATCATGTTGACCGGGCGCTCGTTAGGCGCGAACCGGGTCAAGTCATCGCCCTCTAAGAGAATTTGACCGGAGCTAGGTTTTTCAAACCCTGCAAGCATTCGCAGCAGGGTTGATTTTCCGCAACCGGAAGAGCCCAGCAGTGCAAAAATTTCGCCCTGCTTGATGTCCAGCGAAACGCTGTCGACTACTGTCACATCACCATATCGCTTAACAAGCGACTGGATTCGTAAAAAGGGTGGTTTCACCCCATCAGCAGGGACCGCGATCGCTGCCATTTTTTAAATTCCCGTCTTAAAGCTTCTGAAAACATCGGTTTGCAACCGGCGTGTCGCGCCATTTAGGGATTTAGGTGGAACCATTTTTGCCAGCTCGGTTGCGTTAGGAAAAATGGAATTGTTGCTGGCCAGCTCCGGCTTGACGAATTTCATGCCTTCTTTATTGGGGTTCGCATAAAAAACGGTGTTCGTCAAAGAGGCCTGCACTTCAGGACGCATGATGTAGTTGATAAACGTGTGGGCATTTACAGGATGAGCGGCATCTGCGGGAATCGCCAAGGTGTCAAAAAACAGCAAACCGCCGTTTTTAGGCAACAAAGCTTGAATGTTTTGTCCAGTCTTGCCATCAATAGCGCGTTGACGGGCAATGTTGATGTCTCCCGACCAGCCCACCGTCAAGCAGATGGATCCGCTGGCCATGTTGTTGATGTAGCCGGATGAGCTAAACAACGTGACAAACGGTCGAACGCTTTTAAGCGTTGCACGGGCAGCGTCGTAGTCAGCCTGGGCGCTGCTGTACGGGTTTTTGCCCAAATAATGAAGTACAGCCGGGACAATTTCGTTTCCGCTGTCCAGCATGCTGATGCCGCAGGACTTGAGTTTGGACGCGTACTTGGGATTGAAAGCCAACTCCCAGACGTTTTCTGGAATCGGCTCTGCTCCAAGCAGTGACTTTACTTTGTCGACGTTAATGCCGATGGTGGTGTAACCCCATAACCAATTCACCAAATGCGCGTTACCAGCATCAACCGTTGCCATTTGCGCCTGAATTGCGGGGTCAAGATTCTTCAAATTGGGTAGTTTGGATTTGTCAAGTTTTTGGAAAATTCCGCCCTGAAGCTGCAAACTTGCCCAGTTGCTGGACGGCACAACGATGTCGTAGCCGGTTTTGCCCGCAACCAGCTTGGCGTGCAAAATTTCGTTGTTATCAAAGTTGTCGTAGCGAACTTTGATGCCGGTTTCTTTTTCAAAGTTTGCAATCAGGTCTGGCGAAATGTAGTCTGACCAGTTGTAAATATTCAGAACCTTGTCTTCCTGCGCGTGTGCAACTGTCAAACCAGTTGCCATAACAGCAGCCGCAAGTAAGCCCGAAGCAAACTTGCGGCCGGTCCATTTTTTAAAAAAGTTCTTCATCAAATCCTCCAAAAATTAAAAGGTTGCTTTGCGTCTCGTCCAAAAATTAACTGAAACTACGAAAAAAGCTGCGTAACAGCCAAGCACAGCGGCTAGATATTAATCCTGAAAAAGTGGTCCCGATGGTAGAAGCAACCCTTATGCCAACCAACCATGAGTCTTCGCATCGGCGTAAGTCAAATCCAGACACGTGACGATCAGATCCATCATTTCGTCGATTTGTGCGTGTGTCATGATCAGCGGCGGTGCAATGATCATTCGGTCTCCAACGGCGCGCATGATCAACCCCGTTCTGAAACAGTGGCCCCTGCAGACCATGCCAACGGACAACGATTCAGCAAAACGCTCTTTGGTCTTTTTGTTTTTCACCAAAACCAGGCCAGCAGTGAAGCCGCAGGTCTCTGCGACGCCTACCAGCGGGTGTTCGTTGAGTTCCGCGTAACGTCTGGCCAAGTAGGGGCCAATATCGTTTTTAACCCTTTGAGGCAATTGTTCCCGCTCCATGACGGCAACGTTAGCCAAGCCGACTGCGCACGCAACCGGATGCCCGCTGTAGGTGTAGCCGTGGTTGAATTCCCCGCCTTGCTCAATCAACACTTCTGCCACGCGGTTACCCACCATGACGCCACCCAAAGGTATGTAGCCGCTGGTCACTGCTTTGGCAAAAGTGACCAAATCAGGGCGATAGCCAAACTTTTCGTAGGCAAACCAGTGTCCTAGTCGACCAAAGGCGCAGATCACCTCGTCGCTGATGAGCAGCACGCCGTACTTGTCAACAATTCGCTGAATTTCAGCCCAGTAAGTACTTGGAGGAATGATGACGCCGCCCGCTCCTTGAAGCGGCTCTGCAATAAAGGCCGCCACTTTGTCTGCACCAAGTTGAAGAATTTTTTCTTCCAGCCACCCAGCAGCACGAATACCAAACTCAGCCTCTGACTCTCCCGGCAGGCCGTTTTCAAAAAAGTACGGTTGACCAATATGCGTCATGTTGGGCAATGGCAAATCACCCTGCGCATGCATGCCGCTCATTCCGCCAAGCGATGCCGCAGCCATGGTGCTGCCGTGGTAACCATTGATTCGCCCAATAATGGTTTTACGCTGCGGCTGCCCCAACAAATCCCAATAGCGGCGCACCATTCGCACATTGGAATCGTTGCTTTCGCTCCCGCTGGAGGAGTAAAAAACGTGATTGAAAGTGCGGCCGCCAGCGTCGGGCGCTAATCGCGCCAGCGTGGCAGCCAGCTCAACTGCAGGTACGTTGGTAGTTTGAAAAAAACTGTTGTAGTACGGCAGCGTCATCATCTGGTGGTGCGCTGCATCGGCCAGCTCTTTTCGGCCATAGCCAACGTTGACACACCATAAGCCGCTCATGCCATCAAGGATTCGATGTCCTTCTGAATCCCAAACGTATATGCCTTCGCCCCGAGTCATGACCCTTGCGCCCTTGGTAGACAGGTCCTTGAAGTCAGTAAACGGGTGAAGGTAATGGGCGCTGTCGAGTGCGCGGATTCTTTCAGTGTCGATGACGTTTGGCATGATTTTGCTCTAGGTAAATAAGGTCAATGGCAAAAAACGGGAGGGCAGCACGCTGGCTACACATGCAGCAAAAGATGCTCGCGCTCCCATGGCGAAATAACTTTCATGAATTCGGCAAACTCTAGTTCTTTAATTTCTGAATACACCGTAACGAACTCGTGGCCCAACACTTCATGCAGATCTGACTCACGGCGGAGCCAGTCAAGTGCCTCGCCCAAACTGCGGGGTAACGAGTAAGGTGATTTGTAGGCATCGCCCAGCATTTCTGGCTTGGGTTTAATTTTGTTTTTAATGCCTAGATAACCGCACGCCAGCGTCATCGCCATCGCAACGTAGGGGTTAGCGTCGGCGCCGATTACTCGGTTTTCTATGCGCCTGGCTTCAGGCGACGCAATCGGCGAGCGAATACCGACGGTACGGTTGTCAGTACCCCACTCGATGTTGATCGGAGCAGCGGTGTCGCGCGACAGGCGGCGGTAGCTGTTGACATACGGAGCCACCAAGGCCATTGCCGCCGGAATGTAGCGCTGAAGGCCGCCGATGTAATGGTAGAAATCATCTGACGGTGTGCCGTCTTCTTTGCTGAAAATGTTTTTACCAGTTGCAGTGTTGACGATGCTTTGGTGCACGTGCATGGCACTGCCGGGCTCGCCCGCAATCGGTTTTGCCATGAAAGTAGCGTACATGTTGTGCCGCAGTGCCGCCTCGCGCACGGTGCGTTTGAAAAAGAAGACCTCGTCCGCCAGGCCCAGAGGGTGGGCATGAAAAAAGTTAATTTCCATCTGCCCGGCACCTACTTCGTGAATCAATGTGTCGACATTGAGTTCCATTTTTTCGCAGTAGTCGTAAATCTCTTCGAACAACGGATCGAATTCGTTGACCGCATCAATACTGTAGGCTTGACGAGACGTTTCGGCACGCCCGCTGCGTCCAATCGGCGGGCGCAACAGTGTGTTGGGGTCGGTGTTTCGGGCAACCAAGTAAAACTCGAGCTCTGGCGCAACAACAGGCGACAAACCTTCAGCGGCATACAAATCACAAACGCGGCGCAGCACGCTGCGTGGCGCAAAGGGAATCAGCTTGCCCTGGGGGTCAAAACAGTCGTGAATGACCTGCGCAGTGGGGTCTGTTGCCCACGGAACAATGCGAACCGTAGAGGGGTCCGGTTGCAGGTGCATATCGCGGTCGTTGGGGCTGATTACGTCGTAATAAGGGCCCTCGGTCGGGAACTCGCCTGTTACGCCCATGGCCACCACGGCCTCGGGCAGTCGCATGCCCCTGTCCTCGGTAAACTTCGCGCGCGGCAAAATTTTGCCCCTTGCAACCCCGGTCAGATCGGGTACGAGGCATTCAATTTCGGTGACCCGATGTTGGTTTAACCAATTTTCAAGGTCGGTAAAGGTATTGACTGTTTTGGTAGTGGACATTGCTGGTTCCGGTTATCGACATGCTGTCAGTTTTTATAAATTAATGCTGTATGAAGGTTTTGGGTCACCCGGCTTCAACTGGAATTTTCGTTTTAACGAGCATGTGCCTTGATGCATGGCGCTGTCTGCATGCGTTTCCGAAAGCATCAAAAATTGCGCTGTAGAAATAATTCTCAGAGACTCTCCACTCAGGATGAAACTGCACCGCCACTGCAAAGTTTTTTGCGCCTTCGATCTCTACGGCCTCTACAAGCCCATCGGTAGCATGCCCCACCGCGCGCAGACCTTTTGCTAACCGGTCAATGCCTTGGCCATGCAGTGAATTTACCTGTTGCTTGGTGCCGCGCGCCCACTTCGCAAACTGGCTGCTCGCTAAAAATTCAACTTCGTGCACGGCACGGTACGCTTCGTCAGTCGATGTTTTTTCAGGGCCTCGGTGATCAAATTTTCCGGGTTGCGCATGCACCGTCTGCAAAAGAGAGCCGCCAAGAGCTACGTTGATTTCTTGAAACCCTCTGCAAATTCCTAAAATCGGTATGTCCCTGGCGACACACGCTTTTACCAACGCCAAAGTGATAGCGTCGCGCTCCGGGTCTAACGGCAAGCTTGGGTCTTCGACGGGCTGGTTGAAGTGGCTCGGATGCACGTTTGACGGTGACCCTGTCAGCATGACACCGTCCACCAAATCCAACAGTGCACCAATTTGGGACTCTTCGGCTAGCGGAAACAGTACGGGCTGAGCGCCTGCACCTGTCTTAACCGCCCGAACATACTTGTCGCCCACCACAGCGTACGGCATGCCGTCGCCGTCGTCACCCAACAGGCGTCGGTCCACTGGTAGCCACACTAAGGGTTGCATAGCATTGTTGATAGTGCTGGTCATGGTTGCGGTTGCGGTTGTTAGCAAGGTAAGTCGCCGAATTTGAGCTTACAGACGTGCAATCTTGCCCGTCAATTGGTTGATAATTGGAGCCACTTTGCGCTTTCCAAGCGGTCCACTTTATGACTTGCAAAAATCGCACCATCACTTTGAAGTAATCACTCCAGCCAGAAAACGCACACATGTTGTCTGAATTCTTATTGTCTGAAATGGCAAGCCTTCGAGCTAGCCACGAGCTTCCATTGCACAGGCAGCTCTATGAGGCGCTCAGACGCGCTCTTCTGGATGGCCATCTACAGGCCGATGAACGTTTGGCATCCAGCCGAGACCTCGCAAAAGACTTGGATCTTTCGCGCAATACCGTGATCACCGCACTGAATCAATTGGCAGTAGAGGGGTATTTAGTTTGTCGCACGGGTAGCGGCACCTACGCAAGCGGCAGCCTTCCAAAAGCAATAGCCAAACATCGCTCCAGCGAGGACAAGCAAACGCCCAGCCTGTCTTCTCGCGGCGCCGCTTTGACCAGCACACATACGGCCGACCAGCTAGAAGTTCAGCCTTTTACTGGCGGGGTGACAGATTTCAGCTCGTTTCCAATCGCACTGTGGCAGCGCCTGCAAAACAAGCACTGGCGAATGAGCTACCCGGACATGCTGGACTACAGCTATAGCGGCGGTCACGCGCCCCTTCGCCGCGCAGTCGCAAACTATCTGCGCGTGTTTCGCAGCGTTCACCTCGACAGTGACCAAGTAATTATTACGGCGGGCACGCAGCAGTCCATTAGTTTGTGCGCGCATTTGCTGGCCGATCATGGCGACACAGCCTGGATAGAAGACCCCGCGTACTGGGGCGCAATAAAAGCGTTAAGTGCAAGCGGATTAAAACTGCACCCAGTGGCAGTCGATGCCGAAGGCGTAGCGCCCAGCGTGGAAGATGAAAAGACACCACCGCGCCTGATTTACGTCACACCATCCCATCAATACCCGACCGGCGCTGTGATGTCGCTGGCCAGACGCCAGCAACTGCTGGCTACTGCCAGGCGCCACAGTTCGTGGATTCTTGAAGACGACTATGACAGTGAGTTTCGTTTCAGCGGCGCGCCAATGTCATCATTAGAGGGGCTCGACTCAGATGACCGTGTGCTTTATATGGGCACGTTTTCAAAGGTGCTTTACCCAGGGTTGAAATTGGGCTACCTGGTTGTACCCAAAAGCTTGGTTGATAAATTTCGTCGGGCTCACTATGACTTGAATCGACCAGGCCAGACACCTGTGCAGGCTGCTCTTGCAGAGTTCATTGAAATGGGACATTTTGCGGCGGCGTTGCGTAAATCTCGCATTACCTATGCAAGACGACGTCAGTGCCTGCTCGATGGGCTGCAGATTTGCCTGAGCGAGCAAGCCTTTATCTCAGGCGCTGAGCAGGGACTGCACCTGTGCCTGCACCTCCCCAACACGTTGGATGACCAATCGCTTGCCCGCAAGATTGCTGACAACGGTTTGACCGTGCGGCCTTTATCTGCCTATTGCCTGGAAAGGCGCGATGCACGCGGGCTGATTATTGGCTACGGTTACGCGCGGCTTGCGGATATTGCGCAAGGCGCCCCGCTGCTGGGACGGCTTGTTTTGGATGCCATACAGCGCTGGAAGCATAGTTTGTCAACTTGAACCAGTGTTCTCGCGGCGCTGTTCGGCGCTGCTTCAAATCAGGTCACGCAACCGGTGATACGCAGTTCCTAACAGCAAGCTGGGCGTACGCAGCCAACGCCCGCCGGGAAACGGCAAGTGCTTGAGCTGTGCAAACACATCAAATCGCTCGGCTTGTCCGGCAATAGCTTCGGCTACCAGAAGGCCGCCCAGCCCGGTAGCCGCAACTCCATGCCCGCTGAATCCTTGCAAATAGTAGACATTGTTGCCATCACCCTGAAGTCGGCCAAAATCCGGCGCGCGGTTCATGCTGATGTCAACAAAGCCGCCCCAAACAAAGTCGATCGGAACGTCTTTCAGCGACCCAAACACAGCAACTAACCGCTTTTGCATAACCTCTTTTAAGTTACGCGGGGTCATTGTGGTGTAGCTAACTCGGCCGCCAAACAGCAGCCGGTTATCCGCGCTGAAGCGAAAGTAGTCTAGTACAAAATTGTTGTCACACACCGCCGCAGTGCTGGGTATCAGTTTGGCCCTCAAAGCTGGATCAATAGGCGCAGTTGCCACCATGTAAGTTCCCACCGGCATGATTCGCGGACCTAACTCCGGTGCCACTGCCGGTGCGTACTCACTAAGCGAGTAATTGCCGGCCAGTACTGCAAAGCGGGCCCGAACTGCCCCGCGGGCCGTTGTTGCCTGAACAACCGCTCCCCTCTTCAGTCCAGTTACTGCAGATTGTTCGAAAATTTGTACCCCTTTTGCAAGTGCGGCTGCGGCCAAGCCGAGGCCATACTTAAGCGGATGCAAGTGCCCTGATGTGGTTTCAAACGCCGCCGCACAATACTTGTCGCTGTCGATGAATCGTGCAACATCTGCCCCTCTAGCCAATTCACTCTCAAAGCCATAGTTCTGATGCAAATCCTCTACCTCGCGAGCCAGTGCATTTGCCTTTCGCGGCGAGTCAGCCACTGTCAGGTAGGCTCTGACACGGTCACACTCAATCCCGTGCGCCGCAATGCGTTGATCCAAAAGGTCAATCGCCTCAATGGACATACCCCAAGCCCGCTTCGCTGCCTGCATTCCTAACTGGTTTTCGAACGGAGCTTGCCCACTGGCGAAACCAACAATCGCCTGGCCGCCGTTGCGCCCGGATGCGCCGCTGCAGATCCTGTCCGCCTCGAGCACCACCACTCTGTAGCCTTTGTCCGCAAGGTCCAGGGCTGCAGACAACCCCGCAAAACCAGCGCCTATCACCACAACGTCTGTATCGAGTTGCCCCTGCAGCGGCGCTACAACTTGCGAGCGTTGCGTGCTGTGTTCGTAATAGCTGCTGCGGTTGAGCTGCGTATCAGAAGTCAATAGCATGAGCTAAATCCAAAGTTGTAAAGCAAGGTTAAGCAATAGGTTCGGCATGCCGCTTCGCGTATTTCGCCACTTGACCGGACAGATAAGTCCAAACAAAACTAGCCGCTGCGTTGGTGGTCAGCTCTGCATGGTCGTAGGCCGGTGCAACTTCCATGCAGTCCATTCCTACAAAATTCAACGGCGCCAGGTCTTCTAAAAAAGTTAACGCTTGGGCGCTTGTCATACCTCCCACTTCGGGTGTGCCAGTACCCGGCGCAAAGGCGGGGTCGAGGCAGTCAATGTCCAGACTGAGGTAGCACGGCGTGTCGCCGATACGGCGACGGATGTCGGCAATTACATGCACCAGGCCTTCTCCGTCTTTGCCGCGCAAGCTGCGAGCAGAATAAATTTCTCCGCCTCTCGTACGTACGAAATCTCTTGATGCACGCTCACCGCTTGAACGCAAACCGATTTGCACCGTTTTTTTAGGGTCAACAAGTCCCTCTTGAATTGCCTCGTAAGTCCACGTGCCATGTCCGCTGGGCTCGCCAAAGTGATCAGTCCAGGTGTCGCAATGCGCGTCAAAATGGACAAGCGCCAGCTGGCCGTGCCGATTGTGCGCCGCTCTTAAAAGTGGCAGAGTTACCGAATGATCACCGCCCAAAAAAACGCAATGATGGTTCGCCATCAGAGCTGCGGCCTGGCTTTCAATATGCTCCCGAACTTGGGTAAGCGCTGATGCATTCGGCAAACGCATATCGCCAGCGTCACCCAAATAGCCGAGCGGCGACACATCAAAATAAGGGTGAATTCCGTCGCACAGCATCAGACTGGCGCGCCGTATTTCTTGCGGGCCGAAGCGTGCACCCGGCCGATTGGTAACCGCTCCGTCATACGGAACCCCAGATATTGCGAAGGGCTGCGCCTGAAGGACTGGCGCCGCAAGAAATCGCACTGAATTGTTTGCGTAGGCAAACTGGCCCATGCCCATAAGAGTTCCTTCAAATCGTTAATTTCTGAAGATACCTTAAACGACGGAAGCGAATGGAACCAATTTCAGAAAAACGCAAAAAACCACTTGCAGGAATTGCACTTTTACCCGTCAGAGGGCTTCCAAGGCAGGGGAATCAGCGTGCGATTCGAAGGCTTTCTAGAATCGGCTAGGGACCTACACACCAAGGTGCGGTGTTTTCCACCAGACCCATCCACAGCGCCCACACCGAACTCGCAAGCAACGCCAATCCGGCTATGCGTATCGCCCATTGGCCGGTGCCCTGACCGCGCAGACGCAACCACAGCCACGGCCCGGCCATCAAGGAAACACCGCTTCCCATTGCAAAAAGTGCCATCACGACCGCACCTTCGGCGGAACTGCTGGTCATGGCCGCGACTAAAAGCGCTGAATACAGTAAGCCGCAGGGCAATAGCGCCCATAGAAATCCTAGCAAGCCTATCGACGCCGTTGCCGAATTGCCCGTAAGATTTTTCGTAGCTGAACGCACGCTGTGCCACACCTTTCGCGCAGAGTCTTCGAGCCAAATGGGCTGCCGTGCCCGCCACAGCAGCATCAACCCTAATAGGGCGGCAGCCAAGTGAAAAAGCGTCCAAACGGGCCTCAACGCAGCTAAATGGACGCTCAACCAACCCAAGCCCTGCATGGACGCAGCAGCCAACCCTCCTAGCGCCGAATACCCCAGCAGCCTGCCCGCCTGAAACATCCACAAAGCACGGGTGCTCTGCCCAGCTTGGGTACGCCCCATAGCACCACAAGCGGCACCACACATGGCAACGCAATGGGGCCCTCCAGCCAATCCCATGAGCAAAGCGGTTGCAGCTAACGCGGTTTGCATTTTGGAGCGTGCAAGAGTTTGTCCTGCAAGCGAAAGTCTTGCGCGCCTACATGTAAATCAGGCATAAAACGTCGCATCAAAAAAGCCTTTGATATTAAGGTTCATCATGCACCCAAATTTCAATCCGTCTTTGATTTAAATCAACGCCGCCTCAATTTTTCCCAGCAAAAAATCCAACTACAG
>JANOWB010000351.1:0-12680 GCA_031417695.1 Polaromonas sp. | reverse complement strand
GCAGCTTTTCAGGGGGCAGTTTGTACACCTTGGTCAACAGCTCCCAGCCCCACAGCAGCGATTCACGCTTGAAGTAATCTCCAAAACTCCAGTTGCCCATCATTTCAAAAAACGTATGGTGGCGCGCGGTGTAGCCGACGTTTTCCAGGTCGTTGTGTTTGCCGCCTGCCCGCAAACTAGCTTGTACGCTGGCCGCGCGCACGTAGCTGCGTTTGTCGGTGCCCAAAAACACGTCTTTGAACTGCACCATGCCGGAGTTGGTGAACATCAGCGTCGGGTCATTGCCCGGTACGAGGCCACTTGACGCGACCACGGTGTGGCCCTTGTCAGCGTAAAAGTCGAGGAACGATTTGCGGATGTCGGCTACGGAAATATTTGGCACGGGGTTTGGAGTGGCGTTTGTTGTAGTCATAAATAAATCAGAAAAATACAAATCAAGTTAGCAGATCAAGTTTGATACCGGAAAACTTTTTGAAGTCTTTGTCAAAACTGCCCATGGTTGCGTTGTGCTCAATGGACAGCGCAGCCAAGTGCGCGTCGTTAGTCAAGTTGCCTGCAGTGCCAGCAACCAACAATAACTTAGCCAAAATGTCACCATGACGCTCTGTCGGCTGCAATATACGAGCTCTGGGGTGCAATAACCATGAGTCCACTAGTCCCAACGCATTGGCTGGCGTAAGCGGTGTTTTTAGAATGCCACGCTGAGTAGAAACGCGAATAAAACCGATCAATGCCAGCCACGCGAATCCGACCCCTGCTTCGCTGTCAAACGCTTTTTCTAACCACTTTCCAGCTTGATTTCTGAAAGGGCTGGATTCGTTGACCGAGTTGACAAGAACGTTGGTGTCAGGAAGCTTCATTAGACTTATTGCGTTTCTTGGCTTCACGCTCCAGGCGCGCATTGAGTTTGATGAACTCCAGGTTGTCAAGCTCCGCGGCCAAACGATTCATGTTGGTTTCGGCAACAAGCAAAGGTCCCATATTAAAAGTCCTTTGCACAAATTTGGGTATTTTCTGTACGACAGACCTGGCCGTCAAAGACACAATTTTCGCCACCGGTTTGTTGTGCCGCATGATGATGACTTCTTCGCCCGCCTCTGCACGCGCAACATATTCGCTTAAATGCGTTTTAGCTTCAAACAGTCCGACGGCATGCATGGCAACTCCTTCAAGTTGGTTGTCAATTCTGGTTTAATAAACCAGATTTTAACCTAGGCTGCGGCTTCAGGCTGGCTTGCGGCTTCGCCCGACTCGCGACTGTTCCCGGGCCAATTCAATAAATTCCACCACCACCGGCCGACTGGCCGAGCCGCGCCGCCACACCACCCCGACGTCGATGCTGGGCACTGCATCGCGCAGACTGCGCGCCTCAATGTGGTCTGAATCCAGCGTCCAGGGGCGATACAGAAAATCAGGCAACAGCGCAATACCGGCACCAATGCCGACCAGCGAGCGCACTGCCTCTAGCGATGAAGTGCGCATCAGCACAGGCGGCCGCAGCCCGCGGCGTGACCAAACGCTGCTCAGCACGCTTTCAAAACGGTCCGCTTCCAGCACCACTTGGGGAAAGGCGGCGCATTCTGCCAAGCTTAGCTCGGGGCGCTGCGCCAGTTCATGCCCCGCGGCCATCCACACCCGGTTCGGCGAACTGGTCAGCACCTCAACCACCAGTGCCTGTGGGTCGCCCAGCGCGTTAGACACCATGATGGCTAAATCAACTTCGCCGTTAATCAGCAAATGCTCTAAAAACTGTGGCGCGTCTTCCACCACTGAAATAGTGACCGATGGGTGTGAGCGCTGAAAACGCGCAAACAAATCGGCCAGGTAGTAGCCCGCCACCAGGCTGGTAACACCCACTGTCAAGTTACCCGTCAGCTCTTTAACCTGCCCTCTTTCAATTTGCCCCGCCTCGGCAACGACAGCAATCACTTTGCGGGCGCTGGCCTGAAAGCGGTAGCCTTCTTGCGTCAATGCCATGCCTTTGGACGTGCGCTCGAATAATTGAACCCCCAACGACTCTTCGAGCTCTTGCACACTTTTTGTGACCGCAGATTGCGCAATATTGATCATGCGGGCGGCGGCAGCCACCGAAGACGTTTCAGACACTGCAAGAAAGTACCGAAATTGCCTGAGAGTGATGTTGCGGTTCATGGGCGATTCATGGGCATTTCATTGACAAGTGAGCAGCACTGCCGCTGACGAAAAGGGATTTCCCTTACTATCTAAATTTCAGATAGCAAGAACTGCGAATAATGAACTTGTCTGTGTGCGATGTCAAGATTACATTTTGTGTTGATAACCCTCTGCCGGCACGACCGGATCAATCCCGCAACCTTAACTGGAGAGCCTCCGATGAAACTTCTGAAATACGCAGCGCTTGCTGTTGGAGCAATGGCGCTTGGCGGCTTAGCTCAAGCAAAAGATCCTCTGAAAAGCATCGGCAAAAGCGAAGGTCAAGTCGACATCGTTGCTTGGGCTGGCTACATCGAACGCGGCGCCACTGACAAAAAATTCGACTGGGTAACTGACTTTGAAAAAGCCAGCGGCTGCAAAGTCAATGTTAAAACCGCCGGCACCTCCGACGAAATGGTGGCGCTGATGAACGAAGGCGGCTTTGACTTGGTTACCGCTTCTGGCGACGCCAGCACGCGTTTGATTCGCGGCAAAAAGCTGCAGCCGATTAACGTCAACCTGATCCCGAGCTACAAAAACATTGATGCGCGCCTGCAAAAAGCGCCTTGGCACTTTGACAACAACGTGCACTACGGCGTGCCGTACCAGTGGGGCTGGAACGTGCTCATGTACAACACCAAGGTGTTTGGCGACAAAAAGCCGACCAGCTGGAGCGTGGTGTTTGAAGAGCAGAACCTGCCCGACGGCAAGAGCAACAAGGGCCGCGTGCAGGCTTTTGACGGCCCGATCTACATCGCCGACGCAGCCCTGTATTTGATGAAGAAAAACCCAGCCCTCGGCATCAAAGACCCGTACGAGCTGAACGAAGTGCAGTACAAAGCAGCGCTTGACTTGCTGCGCGGCCAACGCAAATTGGTGGGCAAATACTGGCACGACGCGTTTGTGCAAATCGACGACTTCACCAACGAAGGCGTGGTGGCTTCAGGCAGCTGGCAGTTCCAGGCAAACATCTTGGGCTCGAAAAAAGCAGCCATCGCCACTACCATTCCCGTTGAAGGCGCTACCGGCTGGGCTGACTCAACCATGATGCACATCGATGCCAAAAACCCGAACTGTGCCTACAAGTGGATGGAACATTCGCTCAACCCTAAATTGCAAGGTGACTTGTCAGCCTGGTTTGGCTCGGTACCGTCGGTGCCAGCGGCCTGCAAAGGCAATGCGCTGCTAACCGACGCTGGTTGCGCACGCCAAGGCTTTAACGATTTCGAGAAAATCTCGTTTTGGAAAACACCGGTCACCCAGTGCAAAACGCAAGACAACAAATGCGTGCCGTACCACAAATGGGCGTCTGACTACATCTCGATTCTGGGCGGCCGATAAGCTTCAAGCTTTGGGTATAAGGGCTGGTAGCGCTCGCTTGACAAGCTAAACCAGCCCTTGTGCGCCCAACGACGCAAGTCCCACTACGCGGTGTTGCGGGGCTAGGTGATGATGTCACCTCGATTTATTAATCCAGAATTTTCTCGAAAGGCTGTGCCGGATGCCTCACGCCGTTACTTTGCGAGATGTCTCGTGCACCTTTAAATCTGGGGGCAAGTTAGTTCACGCCGTCAGCAACGTCGACCTCGAAGTCAAAACCGGCGAATTTTTTACATTGCTGGGGCCATCGGGTTCGGGCAAAACAACCTGCCTGCGCATGATTGGTGGCTTTACTTTGCCCACCAGCGGGCGCATCGAAATTGCGGGTGTTGATGTCAGTTTGCAACCGCCGTACGCGCGTCCCGTCAACACGGTATTTCAAGATTACGCGCTGTTCCCGCACATGACCGTGCTCAACAACGTTGCGTATGGCCTGATGGTGCGCGGCGTTGACCGAAAAACGCGCGAAGCTAAGGCCCATGCCCTGCTGGAGACCATGCAACTGCCCGACGCTGCGCAGCGCAAGCCGCCGCAGCTGTCTGGTGGTCAGCGTCAACGTGTTGCGCTGGCTCGCGCATTGATCAACGAGCCACAAGTACTGCTGCTAGATGAGCCGCTAGGCGCGTTAGATTTAAAACTGCGGGAGCAAATGCAGAGCGAGCTCAAAAGCCTGCAGCGCAGGCTGGGCATTACTTTTATTTTTGTCACCCACGATCAGCATGAAGCGCTTTCAATGAGTGATCGCATTGGCGTTTTCAACAAGGGCCGCATAGAACAAATAGCCACGCCCGATGAGCTGTACCACCGGCCCAGCACTCGCTTTGTGGCGGAGTTTGTAGGCACCGCGAATATTCTTGCGGGAAAAGACGCGCAACGCCTGGGCCACAGCGGCGCCGTCATGATTCGCCCAGAGCAAATCACACTGTTGTACGGACACCCTAACCAAATCAGCGACACCGGCACAGCCCACCAAGCTGTAGGGGTGGTCAAAGAAGTTCAATTTTTCGGAGCTTTTTGGCGCGTCAGTGTGCAAGGTTATGAGGGCGGCGCGCATTTTTTAGTCGACGTTCCTTTGCAGCGAGGCAAGCCAACGCCCGAGCTAGGCGGCACAGCAAAGCTGTTTTGGGATGCGAACAGCATTCACCCAATCGCCCCGGCGGCTGCCGGACCCGGCGGATTCGCCATGTCGGGCGGTGAGATCAGGTAAGAGCTGTGAACCCCTCTGTGACCCGCATCGCTGACCGGCTTTCTGACGTGCTGTACACCAAGCGCGGTTTGCTGCTGGGCGTGCTGCTGGCGCCGCCGCTGTTGTGGTTTGGCATTGTGTATTTGGGCTCGCTGCTGAGCTTGCTGGCCAACAGTTTTTTTAGGCTGGATGATTTCACCGGCCAGATCGTTCGCGAGGTCGGGCTAGGTAACTTTATTGAAATTTTCAGCCCCACCAACCTTGATGTAGCCCTGCGAAGCACAACAATGGCCATCGCCGTGACCGGCTCTTGCATCGCTATTGGGTTTCCCATCGCGTACTACATGGCGCGGCACGCACGCGGCTACCAAAAAGCGCTTTTGTATGTGGCCATCATGCTGCCACTGTGGTCAAGCTACGTGGTCAGGCTGTACGCCTGGAAGCTGCTGCTGGCCAAAGAAGGCGCCATTTCGTGGGTGCTGCAAAGCCTGCAGGCGCAGTGGCTACTTGACGCCCTGCTGTCGATGCCGGTGATTGGCGGCTCGTCACTCAGCTTTTCGCCAATGGGCACCTTTATTGTGTTTGTTTACATGTGGCTGCCTTTTATGATTTTGCCTATTCAGGCGGCGATTGAACGCATACCCGGTTCCTACCTGGAAGCGTCTGGCGATTTGGGCGCACGCCCAGCGCAAAGCTTCTGGAATGTGGTGTGGCCGCTGGCCTTGCCGGGCGTGGCAGCGGGGTCTATCTTTACCTTTTCGCTGACGCTGGGCGACTACATCATTCCGCAGGTGATTGGTAATTCAACCCTTTACATTGGCCAAGTGGTGTTCCGCCAGCAAGGCGTGGCGGGCAATTTACCATTTGCTGCGGCCTTCTCGCTGGTGCCGATTGTGATCATTGCGGTGTACCTTTACCTGGCCAAACGCAAAGGTGCATTCGATGCGCTTTAGTCCCGCAAAACCTCTTTCCAGCCCCACACTGGGTGCGGGTAGCGGACTCAAGCTGTCGGTGTGGGCAGGCATTTTGTTTTTGCACGTGCCGCTGGCGCTGATTATTTTGTACGCCTTCAGCAGCGAAGACAAAAGCTATGTGTTTCCGCCGCCAGGCCTCACCACCCAGTGGTTTGCCGTGGCGATGGAAAGGCGCGACGTGTGGGACGCGATGGGGCTGTCGTTCAAAATTGCGCTGTGGGCAACCTCCATTGCTATGGTTTTAGGAACACTTGCCGCCGGTGCGCTGGCGCGTACACCGTTTTTCGGCCGCGAGGCGATCAACTTGCTCTTGATATTGCCCATTGCCATGCCGGGCGTAATTACTGGCATCTCGCTGCGGTCGGCTTACCATTCTTTAGACATTCCTTTCAGCTTTTGGACCATCGTGATTGGCCACGCCACCTTTTGTGTAGTGGTGGTCTACAACAACGCGGTAGCCCGGTTGCGGCGCATCAGCCCATCGCTGGTAGAAGCGTCGATGGACCTCGGTGCCAACTGGTTTCAAACTTTTCGCCATGTACTGCTGCCCCAACTCGGCACGGCCTTGCTGGCCGGCGGGCTGCTGGCGTTTGCCTTGAGCTTTGACGAAGTCATCGTCACCACCTTTACCGCAGGCCAGCAAACCACGCTACCGATCTGGATGCTGCAAGAGCTTATTCGGCCACGACAGCGCCCCGTGACCAACGTGGTGGCGGTGATCATGATTGCATTGACCTTCATCCCCATAGTGGCGGCCTACTGGCTGACGCGCGCCGACGAAGACAGCAACAACCGATAACGCCAACTACTTTTTTGCCTTTAATTGACTGAACCAGGAGACACACCATGGGAAAAAACGACCACCCCCAAGTTACTTTTTACACCGACCTGCTGATCAACAACCAGCTGGTCAAGGGCGGCGGCATTGGCGAGCCAATTTTGAACCCCGCCACCGGCGAAGTGCTGTGCACAGTGCCAGAAGCTTCGCCCGAGCAACTGAACTCTGCAGTAGAGGCGGCGCACACCGCGTTTGGCGCGTGGTCACAAACCACTCCTGCCGAGCGCAGCAACCTGCTGCTAAAACTGGCCGATGCGATTGAGGCGAACGCTGAGCAGTTTGCCCGGCTGGAATCGCTCAATTGCGGCAAGCCTTATGCCCGGGCGCTGGGCGATGAAATTCCGGCCATTACCGATTGCTTTCGCTACTTTGCAGGGGCCGTGCGCTGCATGAGCGGCCCCATAGCGGGCGAGTATTTGGCGGGTCACACCAGCATGATCAGGCGAGACGCAGTTGGCGTGATTGCCTCGATTGCGCCGTGGAACTACCCGCTGCTAATGGCTGCTTGGAAAACCGCGCCCGCATTGGCTGCGGGCAACACGGTAGTGCTAAAACCCAGTGAACAAACCCCGCTAACCGCCCTGCTGTTTGCAAAACTGGCTGCTGAAATTTTGCCGGCGGGCGTGCTGAACGTGGTCTGCGGACGCGGCGCCAGCGTCGGCCAACCACTGGTCGAGCACCCCAAGGTGCGCATGGTGTCAGTCACGGGCGACGTGTCAACGGGGCGGCGCATTTTGCAAGCAGCTGCTGGCACATTAAAACGCACGCACTTAGAGCTGGGCGGCAAAGCACCGGTGATTGTTTTTGACGACGCGGACCTTGCCGAAGTAGTGGCTGGCGTGCGCAACTTTGGTTACTACAACTCCGGGCAAGACTGCACGGCGGCCTGCCGCGTGTATGCGGGCTCCAAAATTTACGAGCGACTGGTGGCTGACCTGACCACGGCCGTCAGCAGCTTGAAAATGGGCCTGCAAGACGAAGCTGACGTTGAACTGGGCCCGCTCATTTCAGAGCGCCAACGCAGCCGCGTCGCCAGCTTTGTGGAGCGCGCGCAACTGGCTGGCCACATGCAAGTCACCACCGGCGGCAAGGCGCGTGCGGGCAACGGATTTTTCTACGAGCCCACGTTGATTGCAGGCGCACGCCACGACGATGAAATCGTGCAGCGTGAGGTGTTTGGCCCGGTCGTGTCAGTCACGCGTTTTGACGACGAAGCGCATGTGATCGGTTGGGCGAACGACTCTGAATACGGCCTGGCATCGAGCGTGTGGACGCAAGACGTGGGCCGCGCCATGCGGGTGTCCCGCCAGCTGCAATATGGCTGCACCTGGGTCAACACGCACTTTATGCTGGTCAATGAAATGCCGCACGGCGGCTTGAAGTCATCGGGCTACGGCAAAGACATGTCGATGTACGCGCTTGAAGACTACACCGTGGCCCGCCATATCATGATCAAGCACTGACGCAACCTATCGGCAACCTGCCAGCACAGTAACGATTCACGCAACACAGCAGTCGTCTTCAAAGCGCTGAAAGTGGCGCTTGTATCTGCGCTTATTTGAGCTAATTTTCGGGGCGGTAATCGCCCAGACAGCGCGTTTTGCGATTAGTTCTTCGGGCGCAGGTATGTGCCTCGCCAGCACTCAAGTCGACCGCGCCTCTGAGGCTTACTATGTCGGTGGGAACAAGCGTGTCGTCTTGTGTTCCGCTGCCGATCTGCCCAGCGCTGTTGCTGCCCCAGCAAAACGCGCGCCCGTCCGCCTTGAGGGCGCAGCTGTGGTAGCTGCCAATAGCAAGTAACGTTGCTGCACCCAAGCCCTGCACCTGCGTGGGTGCCTGCTTGTCAATCGTGGTGCTGTCGCCCAACTGACCAAAGCCGTTATAGCCCCAACACCAGGTGCTGCCGTCAAACTTAAGCGCGCAGGTGTGAAAGTCTCCAGCTGCCAGCGATGCAACGCCTGTCAGTGCCGACACGGTGGTTAATGTCAGTTTTTCGGCAGTAGAGTCGTCGCCCAACTGGCCAAAAAAGTTGTTGCCTTTACAAGCAACCGTGGCATCTGGACGCAAAGTGCAACTGTGCTGCAAGCCACGTGCTTCCTTGCCACTTGCCTTGCTGGCGGCAAATACTTGACCGGGGGAAAGCCCGCCCCGCGCGTCTGCGTTCGGAGCAAACGACACCAGCCAGGTTAAAGCACTTTTAGCGCCTGCAGCGGCAGCTAAAGCCAGCGGCGTTAAGTCGCCAACCATTTCGGGTATGCCGCCCATTGACTCGCTGCTGCGCACAGTTGCAGAGCCGAAGGGCTGAGCGTCTTTGGATGCTGCCTCATCAAGGCCGCAACCAGCAAGTGCGTACAGGCAGCCCGCAGCAAACAAGCAGGCAACGCGCTTTAGCAAAACTGTTCTCATAAAACACCTAAAAAGTTGGCAAGGGTGCCGGTCAAACCCTCAAGCAATGCGGCAAAACATTCGGCGTTACCGATGGCCTGCAGCAAGGTTGCAGCAAAACAAATAACGCTAAAAATTTACTTTAGTTAACTCGCACACAGCTGTGCATTCCCCCTAGGGGTAAGCCGACTTGTCTTTTTTGTAAGCAACGGTTTTCTGGCTGTGGCCTCGCCCTTTGGCTGTCGTGCAGGCTAGCGGCGCTCATGCACGGGCATTGGTCAGCGACCAGTCAAAGCTGAGGCCGATGTGATTTCGGTTTGCTAGGCTTTCAACCCGCACCAAGAAAAATTAACGCCGCACAAACGCTATTAAAATAATAGCTGCTCGCGCCCATATTTATTCAGTTTTAATCACAATTGTTCTAAAAATACCAGCACCAGCAACGCCAGCCATAATCAAGGGTTACCAGTACCCCGTTGCCAAAAGGACTCGCCATGGACATGAAGACTTCGCCTATTGCCCTGCTTAACGACCCCACCCTGCTTAAAACCGATGCATTGATCAATGGTCAATGGGTTGCAGGCAGCAGCCGCTTCGACGTGAATGACCCCGCTACTGGCCTGAAGCTGGCTGACGTCGCCAACCTGGGCGCGCAAGCCGCACTTGATGCCATAGCAGCAGCCAACGCCGCCTGGCCTGCCTGGCGCAAAAAAACCGGCAAAGAACGCCACGCGATTTTGATGAAATGGTTCACATTGCTAATGGCCAACCAAGACGACTTGGCCCGCATCATGACGGCCGAGCAAGGCAAACCATTTGCCGAGGCCAAAGGCGAAATTGCTTACGGCGCCAGCTTTGTCGAATGGTTTGCGGAAGAAGCCAAACGCATCAATGGCGAAACCCTGCCCCAGTTCGACAACAACCGCCGCTTGGCAGTGTTGAAAGAACCTATCGGCGTTTGCGCGGCCATTACGCCGTGGAACTTTCCGCTGGCCATGATCACCCGAAAGGTGGCCCCCGCACTGGCCGCAGGTTGCCCGGTTGTCATCAAGCCCGCAGAGCTCACGCCGTTGACCGCGCTGGCTGCGGCAGAGCTGGCAATTCGCGCAGGCATTCCGGCAGGTGTGTTGAACGTGGTGACCAGCACACACAGCTCAGAAATTGGCAAGGTGCTGTGCGACAGCCCGGTTGTACGGCATTTGAGCTTCACCGGGTCGACGGAAGTGGGCCGTATTTTGATGGCGCAGTGCGCGCCTACGGTTAAAAAACTTGCGCTTGAACTCGGCGGTAACGCCCCGTTTATTGTGTTCGACGATGCGGATGTTGACTCTGCTGTTGATGGTGCCATGGCCAGCAAATACCGCAACGCTGGGCAGACCTGCGTGTGCGCCAACCGCATTTACGTGCAAGACGGCGTGTATGACCAGTTCGTTGAAAAGTTCACTGCAAAAGTCAAAGGCCTGAAGGTCGGCAACGGATTTGCAGACGGCGTTACCACAGGCCCTTTGATTGAAAACAAAGCTGTTGCCAAAGTAGCGCAGCATGTAGCAGACGCCATCGCCAAAGGCGGCAAACTTCTGACGGGTGGCCACCAGCTCAACGGGCAGTTTTTTGAGCCCACCGTTATCGGCGACGCTACCGCTGACATGCTGTGCGCCAAGCAAGAAACCTTTGGCCCATTTGCGCCAGTGTTCAGGTTCAAAACCGACCAAGAGGCAATCGACGCCGCCAACAACACTGAATTCGGCTTGGCCAGCTACTTTTACAGCCGCGACATTGGCCGCATCTACCGCGTGGCTGAAGCGCTGGAATACGGAATGGTTGGTATCAATGTCGGCGTGATTGCTACTGAGCACGTGCCGTTTGGCGGCGTCAAGCAGTCAGGTTTGGGGCGCGAGGGGTCGCGCCACGGAATGGAAGAGTATCTTGAAATGAAATACCTGTGCATGGGAGACATTCAGAAATGAACGCTAAAAACCTGAGTTGTTCTGCAATGATGGCTTTTGTCGTGGCGTTGACGGCAGGCTTGACCATGGCCTTTGCGCCAGTGGCTTCTGCGCAAACCACCGCCCCGCCCAAGACGATGCTGGTGCTGCAGGTCAGCGATGCCGAGCCCGCTAAATGGGCGCTGGCCCTGAACAACGCTAAAAACGTGCAAGCTGAAATGGGCGCGGCCAATGTCGATATTGAGATCGTCGCCTACGGCCCCGGCATCGGCATGCTTAAAGACGATGCGGTTGTCGGCAATCGCGTCACCGAAGCGGTTCAGGCGGGTGTCAAAGTGGTGGCCTGCGAAAACACCATGACTGCACAAAAGCTGACCAAAGCAGACATGAATCCGGCCGCCAGTTACGCCCCGTCGGGCGTGGTGCAAATCATAAAAAGGCAACGCGAAGGCTGGGCCTACGTGCGGCCCTAGCTGCGGCCCTGCACCAGCAAGTCACCAAAAGCCCACGGTCTACAATTGGGTAGCGTGCGGGTGTAGTTCAATGGCAGAACGGCAGCTTCCCAAGCTTCAGATAAGGGTTCGATTCCCTTTACCCGCTCCAGAGTGTTTTGATAGGTTTGCGTAATTTAATAACTAATTCAGGAGAAGATGCACATGACTTTTAAACGACTTTTTGCATTTTTTGGCGCCGCAACGGTAGCCGCAGTTTTGCTCGCTGGCTGCGCAGCCATGGGTCCAAGCCAGTCGGTGTCACTGCTGGAGCCAGTCGATGGCGCTACGGTCGGCACAACCTTCAAGGTGCGCTTTGGCGTGCAAGGCATGGCCGTTGCACCGGCCGGTGACATCATCAAAGACAGCGGCCACAACCACCTGCTGATTGACCGCATGCCCGTCAAGGCCGGTGAATCAGTACCTTTTGACGACAACCACAAACACTTCGGTGCAGGCCAAACCGAAGCCATGATCACGCTGCCACCCGGCAAATACAAGCTGACCTCGCAGTTTGCCAACGGCGCGCACCAGTCGTACGGCGCGCCCATGAGCGCTTCGATTCAGATCACGGTGAAGTAAACACGGCTGCATATTCCCCGAAAGAAAAAGCCCGGTTATTGCCGGGCTTTTTTGTTGCCTGTGCCGAAAGCAACTGCTATTAAATAAGAAGCTGCTCGCGCCGGTATTAATTGGGCTAGGCAGCGATTTAATACTCTAAATCAGCGTTACAGCGGTCTTGGACTGCACAAATTCACGGGTCACGCCGTCGGCCAGCTCGACCAGCTTCAAGCCTGCAGGCGTCACGTCCATCACGGCCAGGTCGGTGATGATGCGGTCGACCACACCCAGCCCCGTGAGTGGCAGCGTGCAGGTAGGCAAAATCTTCATGTCCTCGGTACCGTCTTTCTTGCGTGCGACGTGCTCCATCAAAATAATCACGCGCTTGACGCCCGCGACCAGGTCCATCGCGCCGCCCATGCCCTTGACCATTTTGCCGGGAATCATCCAGTTGGCCAAATCGCCCTTTTCGCTGACCTGCATTGCGCCCAAAATACTGAGGTTGATTTTGCCGGCGCGAATCATGCCAAAAGATTGGTCAGACCCAAAAATGGCTGAGCCTTTAATCGTCGTCACGGTCTGCTTGCCTGCGTTGATCAGGTCGGCATCTACTTGGTCTTCGGTCGGGAAAGGGCCAATGCCGAGCATGCCGTTTTCAGATTGCAGCCACACCTCAATGTCGGGGCTAACGTGATTGGCTACCAGGGTGGGGATGCCAATGCCAAGGTTGACGTAAAAACCGTCTTG
>JANOWB010000350.1:0-3652 GCA_031417695.1 Polaromonas sp. | reverse complement strand
GAACGATCCGAACACCACAATTCTATCAGCGGGGTCAGCCGCAGCGACTGCTGAAGCGAGTGCGGTTTCAGGCGATGTGTAAGCGCTGGCAAGGGCGTCTTTTCGTGTGTTGCCGGCGCGCCATTTGCCTAGCAACGCATCGGCCGATGCGGCGCGCTCGGTCGGCAAATCAGTGAAGTACCACTTGTCAATCAACGGGCCCATTCTGGCCAGCATCGGGGTCACGTCTTTGTCGGCCATGGCACCAAAAACGGCGTGGGTGCAGGGGTAAAAGCCCATGGCGTCGAGGTTTTCAGCCAAGGCAGCGACCGAATGCGGGTTGTGCGCCACGTCCAGCACCAGCGTGGGTTGGCCAGCAATGATCTGAAAACGACCGGGCAACTCCACCATCGACAGGCCCACCCGCACGGCTTGCGCGGTAATCGGCAGCACATCGCGCAGCGCAGTCAGTGCCGCCAACACCCCGGCAGCATTCATCAACTGATTGGCGCCGCGCAGCGCCGGGTAGGCCAGGCCCGCATATCTTCGCCCGCGACCAGCCCAGCCCCACTGCTGTTTGTCGCCTGAAAAATTGAAGTCAGTACCAAATTTCCATAAGTCAGCACCCACCGTGGCAGCGTGATCGAGCACGCTTTGGGGTGGCTGCGGGTCGCTCACCACCACCGGCTTGCCGGGCCGCATGATGCCGGCTTTCTCAAACCCAATGGCTTCACGGGTGTTGCCCAGAAACGCCATGTGGTCGAGGTCAACGCTGGTGATGATGGCGCAGTCGGTATCAAAGATATTGACGGCATCCAGCCGCCCGCCCAAGCCCACTTCAAGGATCACCACGTCCAGCTTGGCATCAACCAGCAGTTGCATGATGGCCAGCGTGGTGAACTCAAAGTAAGTGAGTGTTATTTCCGGGCCGTTTTGCGTCCTGGCCGCCTCAACATGGGCGAAAGCAGCTACTAAATCAGTAGCGCTGGCGATGTCTCCCCGCACCCGGCAGCGCTCTTCAAAGTCCACCAAATGGGGGGACGTGTAAACGCCCGTGCGGTAACCGGCTTCCAGCAAAATAGCTTCCAGCATGGCGCAGGTGGAGCCCTTGCCGTTGGTGCCCGCCACGGTAATGATGGGGCAGGCAAAGCGCAGCCCCATGCGATCGGCGACGATTTTTACGCGCTCCAGCGTCATGTCGATGGCGACGGGGTGCAGCCGCTCGCAATGCGCTAGCCAGTCGGCTAAAGTCTGTAAATGATTCATGGTGGAGGTGATTGTCGCTGCTGCAGCTGTCAGCTGCGCAGTTCCGTTTTGCTATATATTTAGTAGCTGCTTGCGCCCGAATTTATTGGGCTTGTGAGCAATTTTATGCTTTTTTAGGGCCTATTGAAGGCCTGTTAAAGCCTGATTTTAGGAGTTTTCTTTGGCCATTAGTCTTTACGGCATACCCAATTGCGACAGCGTGAAAAAGGCCAGAGCCTGGCTAGCCGCACAGGGCATTGACCACCACTTCATAGATTTTAAAAAAACTGGCGCGCCTGCCGACCGCTTGTCCGGCTGGGCCAGCGCTGTCAGCTGGGACAAGCTGATTAACCGTCAAGGCACGACGTGGCGGAAACTGAGCTCGGACGGCCAGGCTGAGGCAAGCAGCCCGGCTGGCGCGCTGGCATTGGCTTTGGCGCAACCCAGCGTTATCAAGCGGCCTGTGGTGGAGTGGCCAAACGGAGATGTAACGGTTGGCTTTAACGCCACAGTGTGGGCGGAATCTTTACACGCTCTACCCAAATAAAACCAAGTAAATTCGAGTAAAACCAAGTAAAAAAGGCGCTTTTGAACCAAAACCCGTCAAATCGGTCATAGTGGTGCTTATTCGATCAACTTTTCATTGGTAGTTCAGTATGAAAACGAACCTGACTCTTATTTCCGCTGTCACCGTCGCCTTTTTCAGCGTGAACGCGTCCGCGGCCGACATCATGGGCCGCGTAATTTCCAGCACACCTGTCGTGCAGCAAGTAGCTGTGCCGCGCCAGGTATGCAGCGGCCAAACCATCACAACCGAAGCGCCCAAGTCTGGCGCCGGTTTTGCCATGGGTGCGCTGGCCGGCGGCGCTCTAGGCAACGCAGTTGGCAACGGAGGCGGCCGCGCGCTTGCCACGTTTATTGGAATTGTTGGCGGCGGAGTATTGGGCAACCAAATCGAAGGCGGCAACCAGCAGACGCAAAACGTGCAGCAATGCACCACACAAACTTTTTACGAAAATCGCGTCAGCCACTACAACGTGGTCTACGAATACCAAGGCACGCAATATTCGGTGCAAATGCCCCAAGACCCGGGTCCGTTCGTCAAGTTGCAGGTCACGCCAGTAGGTGCAGCGCAACCGCAGCAAAACCAGTCTGTTCAGCAAGTTCAGCCGCAAGCTCAATTGGTACAGCCACAAGCGTATCAGCCGATCACGGTGCAACCCATTTACGTGCAACAGCAGCAACCGATATTTTTAGCGCCAGTCGTGGTGCAGTCATCCTCAAGCTACTACGGCCAGCCGTACTACGCACCCGTATACCAACAGCGCGTGGTGCCCAACGTGTCGCTGAATTTTGGCTACAGCCGCGGGTTTAACCACGGTTATGGCTACCGCTACTGACTTTATTGCCGAATAAGGCTGCAGCCCAATAAATACGGGCGTGAGCAGCTCTTTATTTAATAGCTAACAAAGGTTAGCCTGCTGCTTTTTTAGCTGCTGTTTTTTTGCAGCAAGCGAATCACACTCGAAAAATCAAGTGCGCCGTTGCCACCCAGGCTGTGCGCGGCGTACAAACTGCGGGCCAGCCCGCCGAGCGGCGTTGCAGCGCGAACTGCAGCGGCGTTTTCTTGCGCCAAGCCTAAATCTTTCAGCATTAAATCCGTGCCAAAACCACCAGCATAGTTTTTAGACGCAGGTGCAGTTGCCATCACGCCCGGCATCGGGTTGTATTTTTCAAGCGCCCAATTGCCGCCCGAGCTGCGGCGCATGATTTCTGACAGCACGGCAGGGTCCAGCCCATTGGCCACGCCGAGTGCCAGCGCCTCGGACGTGCCAATCATCAAAATACCGAGCAGCATGTTGTTGCAGATTTTGGCGGCCTGGCCAGCGCCTGCAGCGCCCGCGTGAAAGATGTTTTGGCCCATTTTTTCAAGCAGCGGGCGGGCGCGCTCCAGGTCTGCTGCCTCGCCGCCGACCATAAAGGTCAACGTGCCAGCAATAGCGCCGCCTGTGCCGCCAGATACTGGCGCGTCAATGCAGGCGATGCTCTTTTTGGCGGCCTCTAGTGTGACTTTGCGCGACGTTGCGGCAGCTATCGTGCTGCAGTCAATGACCAGCGTGCCTGCAGGCAGCGCGGCCAGTAAACCTGCGTTGGTTCCATCTCCGCAATACAGCGCATCCACATGCTGGCTGGCTGGCAGCATGCTGATCACGACTTCAGCGCCTTTGACTGCGTCAAGCGCTGACGTGGCAATGCGCGCACCCGCATCGCCCAGCGGTTTGCAGGCGGCTGCGGTTAAATCAAAACCCACCACGGTGTGGCCTGCCTTGTGCAAGTTCAGCGCCATGGGCGCGCCCATGTTGCCCAGGCCAATAAATGCGATGTTCATGAATAGTCTCCGAATATTTTTATCTGATGTCAGCGGCGG
>JANOWB010000349.1:0-4621 GCA_031417695.1 Polaromonas sp. | reverse complement strand
GCAGGGCGGCAAACAGTTCGTTATCAAGCTGATCAAATCTGCCGATGGCAAGTCGCAGACAACTCTGCGCTCTGAAGTCAAAGTAGGGCTGCGCACACCGGGCAAGGTGGAAATTCTGGACGGCGTGGACATCGGCGACACGGTGGTGACGGCAGGTCAGCAGCGTTTGCAAAAAGACGGCACGGTTGTTAACGTGGTTGACCTGAGCAGCGCCAGGCCGGGCGGGCCCGGTGCGGCTGGTGCCCCCGGAACAACGCCGCCCGCTGGTGCCGCATCTTCAGCAGCGGCTGCTGCATCGGCTCCCGCACCTGGAGCATCGGCGCCAGTGTCAACTGCAGTGGTCGCTGCCGCTGCAGCTCCCTCTGCTGGTTCAGCCAAAGGTGCAACTGATGTGAAGAAGCCAAACGTTGACGTGAAGAAAGGCGATAAGGGTAGCAAAAACGCCAAGCTGGCCGGCCCCAATCCGTGTTTGATGAGCACTGTAGGCGCCGATGGTGCGGGCAAAGGCGGCAAGGGCGGTGCGGTTGGTAAAGGCGGTAAAGAGGGTGTTTCAGATGCCCCTGGCGGCGCTGCAAAAGGGCGACCGCCCGGCAAATAAAGCGCCGCTTTTCGCCCGCAACTGTTCTTACCCATTCGCTTAACAACTGCACTCCATGCAACTTGCTGAACTCTCCATTCGCCGTCCGGTGCTTGCCACTGTGCTGTCGCTGCTGATTGTGCTGATCGGTGCGGTCAGCTTTGACCGCCTGACGGTACGCGAGTACCCCAAGATTGACGAGCCAGTCGTCACGGTGAGCGTGCGCTATGCAGGCGCGTCTGCAGAGGTCATTGAATCGCAAGTCACCAAACCGCTCGAGGACTCCATTGCTGGTATTGATGGGGTAGATGTGATTACCTCCATCAGCCGCGCAGAACAAGGGCAGATAACGGTAAAGTTTCGGCTTGAAAAAGACGCCGATTCAGCAGCCGCAGAGGTACGCGACCGAACCTCGCGCGTGCGTAACCGCTTGCCGCAAGCGATTGAAGAGCCAGTCATTGCCAAGGTCGAAGCTGATGCATTCCCGGTGATTTTCATGGCGTTTAGCAGCGACAGTTTGTCGCAACTGCAAATCAACGACCTGATTAACCGCGTGGCCAAGTCCCGCTTGCAAACCGTCACTGGCGTGGCTGATGTGCGTATTTTTGGCGAGCGCAAATACGCCATGCGCGTGTGGCTAGACACCGACAAGCTGGCGTCTTATCGCCTGACAACCCAAGACGTAGAAGACGCGATACGCCGGAGCAACCTTGAGCTGCCCGCCGGGCGCATTGAATCGCAGCAGCGCGAGTTCAGCGTAACGTCGCAAACTGACCTGGTTCGGCCTGCGCAGTTTGGCGACATTGTGGTCAAAACCGTGAACGGTTTTTCAGTCAAGGTGCGCGACGTTGCCCGAGTGCAAGAAGCCGCCGCTGAAGAGCGTACTGCCGTGCGCTTGAATGGTCGCTCGGCTGTTGCAGTAGGCGTCATTCGCCAGGCCACCGCCAACCCGCTTGACTTGTCTAAAGGCGTGCGTGATGCCATCCCGCAGCTCAAGGCTGACTTGCCGCCCGGTATGAATATTGACATCGCCAATGACAACTCGGTGTTTATTGATCGGTCAGTTAAAAACGTCTACAAAACCATTGTTGAAGCGGTGATTTTGGTTGCTCTGGTTATTTTCGTGTTCTTGCGCACGTTTCGCGCATCGCTCATTCCCATCATCACGATTCCGGTCAGCCTGATTGGTACGTTTGCCCTGATGGCGCTGGCGGGTTTTTCCATCAACACCCTGACTTTGCTAGCGCTGGTGCTGGCCATTGGCCTCGTGGTGGATGACGCGATTGTGATGCTGGAGAATATTTTCAGGCACATTGAGGAAGGCATGGACCCTTTTTCAGCCAGCATTAAGGGGGCGCGCGAAATCGGTTTTGCCGTGATCGCCATGACCGCTACGCTGGTTGCGGTGTACGCGCCGCTGGCGTTTACGCCTGGCCGCACGGGCCGCCTGTTTGTCGAGTTTGCGCTAGCGCTGGCCGGGGCAGTCGTGGTGTCTGGCCTGGTGGCCCTGACCCTGACGCCCATGATGTGCGCGCAATTGCTCAAGCACAACCCCAAGCCCAACTGGTTTGACCGCACGATGGAGCGGCTGCTGACCCGCCTGTCTGACCACTACGGCTCGGCGCTGCGCTGGGTGGTAACGGCGCGTGCCCCGCTCAAGGGCGCAAAGCCGGGCGTTTTGCAGCACGTCAAACGTGCGGTGTTTCAAGCGCGCTGGCTGGTGGTGGGTGTGATGCTGGCCAGCGCTGTAGCGCTCGTGCTGGTGTTCCCCACCATGAAGCAAGAGCTGTCGCCGCTGGAAGACCGGGGCGTGATATTGGCCAACATCACGGCACCCGACGGCGCAACGCTGGACTACACCAACCGCTACGCGCAAGCGGTCGAACGCATCGGCCAACCGTTCAAAGAATTTGACCGGGTGTTCGCCAACGTGGGCAACCCTACTGTGGCGCAGGCCAGCGTGGTGTTTCGCACGGTTGACTGGGAAGAACGCCAACGCACTACGATTGAAATGGCGCGTGAGCTGCAACCCAAACTGGGCGGCTTGCCGGGGGCTACCGTGTTCACCATCACGCCGCCGTCTTTGGGGCAAGGCTTTCGCGAGCGGCCCATCAATTTCGTGATTCAAACGTCTGACAGTTACCAAAATTTAAACGCGGTGTCGCGCCAGATGATGGAAGAAATCGCCAAAAACCCCGGCATAGTTTCGCCCGACGTTGACCTGCGGCTGAACAAGCCCGAGCTGCGCATTGAAGTTGTGCGAGACAAAGCAGCCGACCTGGGCGTGAGTGTAGAAGTCGTGGCCAAAGCCATTGAAACCGTGCTGGGTGGCCGCAACGTGACGCGCTACAAACGCGATGCTGAGCAGTACGACGTGATTGTGCAAACTGAAGCGCGCGGGCGTACCACACCTGAAGACATTGAACGAATTTATGTGCGCGGCCGAAACGACACCATGATTCCGCTGTCAAGCCTGGTCAAGGTGCGCGAAAGCGTGTCGCCGCGCGAGCTGAACCACTTTGGTCAGCGCCGGTCGGTGTCGATTACCGCCAGCCTGGCGCCTGACTATTCTCTGGGCGAAGCGCTCAAGTTCATGGACGCCATCGCCGCCAAGGTGCTTAAAACTGGTTACAGCACCGACTTGAATGGCACGTCACGCGAGTTCAAAAACTCTAAAGGCGCGTTGGCTATTGTTTTTGTATTGGCGCTGGTGTTTATCTTTTTGGTGCTGGCCGCACAGTTTGAGAGCTTTATCGATCCGCTGGTGATCATGCTGTCTGTGCCGCTGTCGATGATTGGCGCGCTGCTGGCACTGAAGTGGTCGGGCGGCTCGATCAATGTTTATTCGCAAATTGGACTCATCACGCTGGTCGGGTTAATCACCAAGCACGGTATTTTGATTGTGGAGTTCACCAATCAGCTGCGGGCGCAAGGCATGGAAATGACCGAGGCACTTATCAAAGCATCGAGCCAGCGACTGCGGCCAATTTTGATGACGACCGGCGCCATGGTGCTGGGCGCAGTGCCGCTGGCGCTGGCAACCGGTGCAGGCGCAGAAAGCCGCACGCAAATTGGCTGGGTGATTGTGGGCGGCATGTCGGTGGGTACGCTGCTCACTATTTTTGTGGTGCCTACTATGTATAGCCTGTTTGCGCGGCGTGCGGTGCCGGGTGCCAATACGCAGGCTGAAAGCGATCAGCCGGCCATTGCAGTGCCGCATTCGGAATACGTTGCCAAGTAAGCTGAGCCAGCCAGTTTACGCTATATAATTAATAGCTTCTTGCGCCCGTATTTATTGCGCTGCAGCTCCTATTTATGCCTGAAAAGGGCTCTAAATGTGCCGATTTGGTCAAACAAGGTCAGGCCGCTTAAAAGGCTTTGCCAAGCTTTGCAAATCAGCCAGCGTATTTGCATTAAAAAACGCCTTCGGGTCATCGCCCGGGTGGTCAAAAGCTACTTGCACCACTTTGTGCAGGGCAGTCCAGTCGCTGACTTTACGGCCACCCGCAGCGGTGTAGCGCAGCAGGCTGGGCAGCATGCTGGCACGCATCAGGCAAAACACGCTTTGCTCGCGCAAGGTGCAGTTGGCATCAAGGCTAGCGGCTACTGCAAAGTCTGCATTGCTCTCGGCCAGCGCCTCGGAAAGCCGGGCGGCGAGGTCAGCAGGAAATAGCGGCGCGTCGCAAGGCACGGTCAGCAAATAGGGCGTGGTGCAATGCTGCAGCCCGGCAACCATGCCCGCCAGCGGGCCGGCAAACTCGCCAAGCGCATCGCTGTCTGGCCATACTGAAACGCCAAACATTTCGTAGGCGGCGGCGTTTCGATTGGCGTTAAGCATCACGGTGCCTACTTGCGGCTGCAGGCGATTGAGTGCGTGCTGCGCCATCGGCACGCCGTTGAAAAGTTGCAGGCCTTTGTCGACACCGCCCATGCGTGAGCCGCGGCCACCGGCAAGGATGACGGCGGTAATCGCTTCTTTTTGAGGCGCGGCCACCATCACTAGCCGCCGATGTAGCTCATTTCAACGCGCTTTTTACCGTCACC
>JANOWB010000348.1:0-2331 GCA_031417695.1 Polaromonas sp. | reverse complement strand
AGCGCCACCAGCTGCTGCGGCGTGGCCCCCACCACCACCCAGTCGTGGTCCTGCACCGCCAGCCCCAGCAAGGCGTCGCGCACCGCACCCCCGACCATGAAAATTTCCATATGGGCAGTTTAGCGGGCGCAACTCATGGCGACACAGTTCAAAGTCAAGAGGCGCTCAACCTATACGGCTCTTCAAAAGGTCTGAAATCGTTTTCCTTTAAGGCCGCGTCCATCCACAGCTTGACACCCGGCAACTCAATCAGGCGCTTAACGTAAGCGGTGATAGCGGGCGGCACGGGCAGCGAGTAGGTTTGTAGCCGCATGCCGATGGGCGCAAAGTAAGCGTCAATGGCGCTGAACTCGCCCATCAATAGCGGGCCTTTGTGCTCGGCCAGCAGCTCGCTCCACATCGCCACGATGCGGGCCACATCGGCTCGCACGGAGGGTTTGTCGCGCCAGACAATGCGACCCACTTCAGCCAAATCGGCCTCAATATTCATCGGGCACGCTGAGCGAAACGCACCAAAGCCGCTGTGCATTTCAGCGCACAGGCTGCGCGCCCTGGCTCGCGTTTTGGCGTCCTGTGACCAGATATTTTTGGCAGGGAATTTATCGGCCAGGTACTCCGCTATGGCCAGGGTGTCCCACACTGCAAAGCCGTCATCGATCAGCAGTGGCACTTTGCCCGTAGGCGAGAGCGCGTCCATCGTGGTGCGAAAGCTTGAGCCCGCGTCAAACGAGTCAAACCGAACACTGACTTCTTTGAAATCAATGCCCAGTTGGGTCAGTAGCACCCATGGCCGCATCGACCAGGACGAGTAGTTTTTATTGCCGATATAAAGCGTGAGCATGGTGCCTCTTTCATGTTGGGAAATTGCAATTGCGATGGTAGCCTGAGCCCGTTTTTGAATTGATGCTGAAAGTGAAGACTATTCATGCGCGCCGCGTGCATGCCTGCCACCCTGCAACTCAGCGGTTTGGGAAAACCCGCCTTGCTGCCTGCAGCGGTCATGTGAATAATTGCAGTAAAACTTTCTTACCGGAGACCCCATGCATTTATTGACCCCCATCGCCGCAATAGCTACCGCCTTGTGTTGCCTGAGCGCAGCCGCCCAGACCATTGCTGCGCAGCCCGGGCAAACTGGCGCAGGCCGCGTCACGCTGGCCGTGCATGGCGGATCGGGCACGATCACACGCGGCACCATCACGCCTGAAATTGAAGCCAATTACCGCGCTGCGCTCGACCGCGCGCTCAAAGCTGGCCATGCAGTGCTGGTCAGCGGCGGCAGCAGCGTGGACGCCGTGGTGGCCACCATCAAGGTATTTGAAGACGACCCGCTGTTTAACGCCGGCAAGGGCGCGGTGTTCACCAACGAAGGCAAAAACGAACTTGACGCGTCGATCATGGACGGTAAAAGTGGCTTGGCAGGCGCAGTGGCTGGGGTAACGACGATTAAAAACCCGATCACGGCGGCTAGAGCGGTGATGGATAAAACCCGCCATGTGTTGATGGCCAGTAGCGGCGCTGACAAATTTGCAGCCGTGCAAAAGCTCGACATCGTTGCACCCGATTACTTTTACACCCCGCACCGCTGGGACCAACTGCAAAAAGCCAAAGAGCGCGATCAAATTCAGCTTGACCACGACAGCAAAGCCAAAACGTCGGCATTGCCTGGTGAGCCTCTGCCTGCTGCGCTGCCAAATCCGTTTGAGCCCTGGATGATTGACAACAAATTCGGAACTGTGGGCGCAGTGGCGCTTGATGCAAAAGGCAATCTGGCGGCGGGCACCTCTACTGGCGGGCTTACCAACAAGCTGTATGGCCGCGTCGGCGACTCGCCGATTATTGGCGCCGGCACATATGCAGACAACGCTACCGTTGCCGTCTCTGGCACTGGCACCGGCGAGTTTTTTATGCGCGGCGTGGTGGCGTACGACATTTCGGCCCGCATGAAGTACGCTAAAGCCAACTTGTCAGACGCGGTAGACCAAACCATCAAAACCGCACTCGACGACAAACAAGGGCGCGGCGGCGTGATTGCGCTAGACAAAGACGGCAACATCAAGTTCGGCTTTAACACCGAGGGCATGTACCGCGGCTACGTCAAGGCCGATGGCAAGCCAGTGATTCAGATCTATCGCGATTAAAGCTTTTGATAGCGGTTTAAAACCGACCAGCCGTTTTGCGTTTGGCCATCAGGCCGCTTCGCAGGCCCTGGTTGCCCAGGTAAAACGGCACCACGGCACTCAGTGCTGCTGGCGTGATGCCCAGCGCCTGCAAGCCGGGCAGCGTGCCGCCGGATACGTTGTCGACTTTCATCGCGTCTAAATTGTCGCGGCT
>JANOWB010000347.1:0-6234 GCA_031417695.1 Polaromonas sp. | reverse complement strand
CGGCGTTGATGATGCCGACCATGGAATAAGTTTGCGGAAAGTTTCCCCACATCTCGCCCGTGGCGGGGTGGGTGTCTTCTGATAACAAGCCGAGGTGGTTGCGCGCTGCCAGCATGGTTTCAAAAATAACCCGGGCTTCGTCTTTGCGGCCTGTTTTGGCCAGTGCGTCAATGCGCCAGAAGGTACAAATATTAAAGGCTGTTTCAGGCTTGCCGAAGTCGTCTGGCGCCTCGTAGCGGCGCATGTACGGGCCGTCACACAGCTGGGTTTCAAGCGCCTGCACGGTGGCTAGAAAGCGTGGGTCGTGCGGGTCAATGAAGCCGACTTCAATCATTAACTGCACGCTGGCGTCCAGGCTGCTGCCGCCAAAGCTCTCGGTAAATGCTTGGCGCGCTTCGCTCCACGATTCGCGCAAAATGCGGGTCTTCATGGTTTCTGCGTGGCCATGCCAATACGCAGTGCGGGCGGGTTGCTTGAGTGTGTCGGCAATTTTGGCCAGCCGGTCGCACGCGGCCCAGCACATCAGGGCCGATGAGGTGTGCACCCTCGCGCGCGTGCGCAATTCCCACATGCCCGCGTCAGGCTGGTCGTAGCTGCGCAGGGCTTGCTCGCCCACGGCTTCTAGCTGCGCAAACTCAGCCGCGCCAGAGCGGTGCAGCAAGCGGTGGTCATGAAAGGCTTGCGACGCACCGAGCACCACATTGCCGTACACATCGTGCTGAAAATGCTCTTGCGCCTGGTTGCCTCCGCGCACGGGGCCCATGTCGCGGTAACCTTTCAGGTGGCTTTGAATCGACTCTGGCAAGTCACGCTCCAGGGCAATGCCGAACAGCGGCTGAATGTGCCCGCCCTTGGCCTGCGCCACCACGTTGCCTAACCAGCGCAGGTAGTCTTCCAGCGTCCCCATTTCCGAGAGGCTGTTCAGCGCCCGCACCACAAAAAACGCGTCACGCAACCAGCAGTAGCGGTAATCCCAGTTGCGCGCGCTGTTGGGCGCTTCAGGGATGCTGGTGGTCATGGCGGCAACGATGGCACCAGTGTCTTCAAACAGTGAAAGCTTTAGCGTGATTGCCGCGCGGATCACGGCGTCTTGCCATTCCAGCGGGAGGGCCAGGCGCTGGCTCCAGTTGCGCCAGTAGGAAATGGTTTCCTGCTCATACAGCCGCGCCGTGTCGGCCACGCCGCCGTCCAAAAACTCATCGGCACCGAGAAAAAAATCATGCTCTCGGGTCAACACAAAGGGCTGGCGTGACAGCAAATACGGCAGCGGCGCGTCGGTGGTCAAGCGCAGTGTTTGTGCTGGCCCCACAAAGCGCAGGTGGTCGCTGCCCTGAGTGATGGTGGGCTCTGTGCGGCCCCAATCAAAGCGTGGGTTCAAACTCACCCGCACGCGCGGCGCGCCGTGAATCGGCTTGAGCCTGCGCACCAGCATCACCGGCCTGAAGTAGCGTGAGCGCTCTAAAAACCGGGGTGCGAAATCGGTAATTTCTACGGCTTGCCCGCTGTGGTCGTACAGCAGCGTACGCAGCACGGCGGTGTTCGGCTCGTACCACTGCTGGGCGTGCGAAAAGTCTTCTATCTCGATGGCAAACTCGCTGCCCTTGTCGCTGGTGTCCAGCAGCGCGTTAAAAACCGGATCGCCATCAAAGCGCGGCAGGCAGCACCACACCATGCGGCCGCGCTCGTCGATCAAAGCGCTGAAGGCGCAGTTGCCAATCACGCCCAGCGCCAGCGACGGCGCGGCTTGCGGCGCGAAATTTCCGAGCGCTGGCTGTGCGTTCGTCATGCGCGCACAGTTTGCTGGCTGGGCAAATGGGGCTGCGTTGCAGCGGCGCGCAGCCACGAGGCCAGATCGGTTACGTTGGCGCAGTGGTAGCGTGCAGCCGTCGGCCCGGTGCCCACTTTGATTGCCTTGCCCCCCATGCTCTGGACGGCTGCAAAGCCAGATTCGTCTGTGTTGTCGTCGCCTGCGAAAATACATTGGCGGCCTGCAAACGGCGCTTCTTGCATGAACTCTCGAATTGCGCCGCCTTTGCTGGCAGCTAGCGGTTTTAGCTCCACCACACACTTGCCGCGCAGCAACTCCAAGCCGCTGATGTGCCGCACAGCAGCCTGCAACGCGGCAATACAGACGCTTTCAAGCTCAGGCGCCTGGCGGTAATGCAGACTAATACCGCTGGTTTTGCGCTCCAGCAGCAAGGCCGGGTGCTGTAGCACCAAGGCTTGCGCTGCGTGCACGGCAGTACCCAAATCAACGGGCGCGACCAGGCTCAAATGCCCATTCGCGCTGCGCCGTTGGCTGCCGTGTTCGCCAGCAGCGGGCAGGCGCAAGGGGTAAACAACGGGTTCGAGGTTGCTCAGAGTGCGGCCCGAAACCAAAGCCAGTGCGCCGCCCAGCTTGAGCTGAAGACTGGACAGCGAAACGATGACATCGGCAGGTATCTCGACAAGGTTCGGCGTGGCTGCAATCTCAACCAGCGTGCCGTCAAAGTCCAGAAAAAGTGCTGTTTGTGCTGTGATGGTGGGAAGTATGTCGACGGGAAAGTTCAGCATCATCCAAGGTTACCGCCAGAAACCTCGAAAGTGTGTAGGCCGCAATCGTTGCGCTCTGACGTGGCTGGAAACAGGTGCAACGATTTGCAAGCTGCACCCACTGAAATCGCCGAGACCCCATGCAAATGGTGTCTCCGTTCAAGTTGAGTTAAAACGCCTCATACTTGCCCTATGACTAAAGACTCGCCACTCAATTCCGATTTATGGTGGAGCGCGGTGCCAGTAGCCTGCGTGGACATTGGTGGTACCAAGGTGGCTGTCAGTGTGGTGGATGCACGCGGTGCCCACGCCCAGCTGTCAGAGCCAACCTGCAAAACGGGCCCGCCCGATGCTCTGGCCCGGCAAGTAATTCGGCTGGTGCGCCAAAGCTGTGCGTTAGCCGGGCTGGCTGTGGAGGGTCTGGCGGCGGTTGGCGTGTCGTCTTGCGGGCCGTTTGTGGTGCGCGGCGGGCTGATTGAGCTGGCCGCGCCGAATATTTGTGGCGGACTGGCCGGCAGCGCTGGCAGGCTGCCCAACGACTGGACCACCGCGCCGATGGAAGGGCCACTGCGGGCGGTTTTTAAAAACGTGCGCATCGAAAACGACGCGATTGCCGCTTTGGAGGCCGAGCGGCGTTGGGGCGCGCTGCGGATTGGCGGGCAGCCCCTGGCCAACTGCGCCTACGTGACGTGGAGCACGGGCGTGGGTGTTGGGCTGTGTGTTGGCGGGCATGTGTTGCGCGGCAAAAACGGCAACGCGGGCCACGCCGGGCACCAGTTTGTCAGCGACAACTTCGATGCGCTGTGCGGGTGCGGCAACGTCGGCGACGTGGAAGCGCTGGTGGGCGGGCTGGCAATTGGCCAGCGCTTTGTGGGTGAGGGCTTCCCCAGCGCCGCAGCGCTTTTAGATGCCGCCAAAACCGGCAGTGCCTCAGCCACGCAAATCACCGATGCGCTGTGCCGCGTGATGGGCCGAATGCTTTACAACCTGGTCGCGACGCTGGACTTGCAGCGCATCAGCCTGGGTGGCAGTGTGTTCTGGAATCACCGGGAATTTTTGCTGCCGCGATTGTCTGCGCAGCTTGACGGAAAACTGCCAGCGCTGACCGGCGGGTGCGAGCTTGTCAGTGCCGGGCTGGGTCAGCGCGTCGGAGATTTTGCAGCGCTGGCGCTGGCGTTGGCGCAAGTTGATCAGGCCGCGCCTGCGGCCTCAAGCCTGGTCACGGCGCTCACACGGGCAGCGTGAATGGCTTGAGCAATCAGCTCACCATTTTTCTGACCTGTGGCGCCCGCGCTAATTGTTTCTTTTGCTATTTTTTCAGTAGCAACTTCTTGAGCTGCACTTAACGCGCGCTCTAGCCTGGTGCTTTGCCCGGCAGCGTCTAAAAGATCACAAGCCAGCAACACTTGGCCAAAGCGTTGTGGCCGCCTGAACGCATCGCAACGTTCAAGCAACTGCACCAGGCCGTCCGCATCAAGCGCCGTACTGCCAGCCACATGCGCATGCTCGCGCGCCACCAAAGCGGCCAGCTCGCGGCACTCGACCGGGACGCGCAACCGCTCACACAATGCGCTAATTATTGAACTTATTAAATTGGGGTCAGACTCCAATTGTTTTACGCTGCTGCTCACCATGCAGGCAAAGCGCACGGGCAGTGGCGCACTTGCACCTGCTGCGCGGTTAATCACCGCATCAGCGCCTGCATTCCAGGCGAGCTCAGGCAGCAACTTTTGCAGCGCGCCACATGTCTCTAAAACATGCATCATGCGCGATGGCTTGGCTTCCATCAGGCCGCGCGACAGCTCTTGCCACACGCGCTCAGCCACCAGCGCGTCTGCCTCGCCGGCGGTCACCATGTCGGTCATCAGTTGCATGGTCTCTGGTGCCACGCTGAAGTCTGCAAAGCGCGCCGCAAACCGCGCTACCCGCAGAATGCGCACCGGGTCTTCAGCAAATGCCTCAGTCACATGCCGGAGCACCTTTGCAGCAATGTCGCGCTGGCCCCCGTGTGGGTCAATCAAATGCGCCGGATTCAGGTCAACTTGCACGCCAAATCGCTCTGTAGCCCAATCAATCAGGGCGCAAGCAGCTATTGAATTTATAGTTAAATCGCGCCGGGCAAGGTCTTGATCTAACGTCACATCGGGCGCGGCATGTACGCTAAAGCCGTGGTAGCCGCGTGCGGTTTTGCGCTCGGTGCGGGCCAGCGCATATTCTTCTTTGGTGGTCGGGTGCAAAAAAACCGGAAAGTCTTTACCGACTGGCAAAAACCCGCGCGCGGCCAACTCTTCAGGCGTGCTGCCGACCACCACCCAGTCGCGGTCTTGCACAGGCAAGCCAAGCAAAGCGTCGCGCACCGCACCACCAACCATGAAAATTTCCATGGGGGCAGTTTAGCGGGCAGCGCAGCTCAAACGAACACGGGACGAAAGAAGCTGCGCTCGTAACTGATGATGCACTGCGTGTCTGCCGCGTATTTGAAAGCTGCCTTGCAGTCCACGTCTTCAAACGAGCGTTGGCGGTAGATTTCGTACGCTGCTAGGCTTTCAAACGTGAACAGCGCCAGCGCGATATTGTTGGCGCCCTCGCTGGGCATGAAATAACCGTGGTGCTGACCGCCAAATTTCTGGACCAATGGAATCCAGAGTTTGGCGTAGTGCTCAAACTCTGCAAGCTTGCTGGTGTTCAAAACATAGCGCAGATAGATGGTGACCATGCGCATCAAGCTTTTGTCGGGGAAGAGCGATAAGGCTCGTCGGAAGCCACAAAATCATGTTCTGCCAGTGCCTCAGAAATCCAGAGCTTGACGCCAGGCAACATGCACACCCGCTCGACGTATTGGCTGATATGAGTTGGCACAGGCAACTGAAAGCCTTTGATGCGCATGCAGACCGGTGCAAAGTACGCATCAGCAATCGAGAATTCGCCAAACAGCATGGGGCCTTTGTGCTGATCCAGCAGTTCAGTCCACATGCTGACGATGCGCTGGACGTCGGTGCGAACGGCGGGCTGGTCACGCCAGATGATGGCGCCAACGTCAGACAGCACGGCCTCAATGTTCATGGGACACACGCTTCGCAAGCCAGAAAAGCCCGAATGCATTTCAGCGCAAACGCTGCGGGCGCGGGCTCTGGCCTGCGCGTTCTGCGGCCACAGTTTTTTATCGGGAAATTTTTCTGCTGCATATTCAGCAATGGCCAACGTGTCCCACACCGCAAAGTTGTCGTCGACCAATACGGGCACGCGGCCTGTTGGGTTGACTGCCATCACAGCCTGCTTGAAGCTTGAATTGGCGGCGTAGGTGTCGTCGCCAAAGCGCACCATGACTTCCTCAAATTCAATACCAGCCTGTTTTAACATCACCCATGGCCGCATGGACCATGACGAGTAGTTTTTATTGCCAATGTAGAGTTTGAGCATGGTGGGTTCCTTGATGAATCACACATGCTAGCGCAGCTGTCAGGGCTGATTGATGCAAAAAATCAGCGTGATTGATGCGCTCTCGAAACCAGCGATTGGAATTTGTCAAAACCGTCCAGCCGTTTTGCGCTTGGCCATCAAGCCGCTTCGCAGGCCCTGGTTGCCCAGGTAAAACGGCACCACGGCACTCAGTGCTGCTGGCGTGATGCCCAGCGCCTGCAAGCCGGGCAGCGTGCCGCCGGATACGTTGTCGACTTTCATCGCGTCTAAATTGTCGCGGCT
>JANOWB010000346.1:0-25289 GCA_031417695.1 Polaromonas sp. | reverse complement strand
GAGGCTGGTGACACCATCAAAACATCAGACGAGAGCGAGGCGCATGCCAACATGGCTGATGGTGCTTACCTTGCTGTCCGCGCGAACTCGACCATCAAAATTACAGCTTATGCCGCCAACGGCAACAGCCGGGACCGATCGTGGATTGATGTCGTAACCGGCAGCCTGCGCACCGTAACGGGGTGGATCGCCAAGACCCGGCCCAAGAGTTACCGCATCAACACGCCCACCGCCACGATTGGCGTGCGTGGCACTGACCATGAGGTGATTTACTTTCGCGCTGAAGACGCCGAAACCGAGGCTGAAGCCGGTACGCACAACGTGGTGTACGAAGGCGCCACCACCCTGGAAACGCCAAAAGGTCGCGTCAACATTGGCCAAGGCCAAGCCGCCTATGTGCCCATCGATGCCTTTGCACCCAAAATTTATACGGGGCAACTGCCAGTGTTTTTGGTGCGTGCGCGGGGGCAGTTTGACAACGACGTTGTGGAGCATCGCATGGGGCTTGACGCGATCATGCAGCGCAGCCTGATGGAGCGCGGCCTGATGCGTGACGGGCAAAACCTGCAAGATATTTTCAAACGCATCGGCGGTGAGGGTTTTGTGCCCGGCGGCGGTGCGGGGCTTGGCTCTGGCCTGCCGGGTCAAAATCGGGCGGTGCAGGGCGTGCAATCTGATATTTTGAATCAGACTTTCGGCGGGCCGGGCAACACCAAAGAAGCGCTGCCTACGCCGTTTGGGCTGCCGGGCGGAAGTGGCAATCCGAACGCGCCGCCACCGATGGGGATGCCTTCAATGGGCGGCGGCATGCCTTTTATGCCGCGCTAGGCCCCTAGGCTGCCAAGAATTTCTGCAAGCGCTGAATCACTAACGCCGCTTGTTCGTGCACTATCCAGTGTGTGGCCCCGTCGATTTTTTCCAGCTGCATGTTCGGCACAAAGTCGGCCAAGCCGTCCAGCAGCGCGGGCGGCAGGGCAATATCACCCATACCCCACAGCACAAGAGTGGGCACTAACACCACCAGCAGCGCCGGGGGAATAACCACCGCCGCCGCCGCTGGGTCGTTGTGCGGCGGCCCGGGCCGGGGTGGGCGCAGCGGCGATGCTCGGTAAAGATTCAGTTGCCCGGTCAAGCCGCTTTGCCACACGCTGCGGTACTGGTCACGCACTTTTTCGGTCAGCCACGCGGGGGCTACCCGCGGGCCGGTCGTGCCCTTGACCGTGCTGAACGGCATGAAAAACTCAAACAAGCGCCTGAAGTCGTCCTCAGCCAGCAGGGCTTCGGCATCGGGCCGAATCAAAAAATTCATGTATGCGCTGGCCGCTTGCTGCTCGGGCGAATGCTGCAGCTCACGCAAAAAAGTGCCCGGGTGCGGCGAGTTGATGATGGCGAGCTTTTTAATCAACTGCGGCTGACTGGCCGCTAAATTCCACGCTACAGCGCCGCCCCAGTCATGGGCAATCAGACAATCTATTGGTGCGCCGTCGCCCTCAATGGCAATCAGCGCCGCAATGTCGCTGACCAGGTGCTTGGGTCGATACGCCGCCACCTCTAAAGGCGCGCTGGAATTTTCGAAGCCGCGCAGGTTGGGCGCAACACAGCGGTAGCCGCCATTTTCAGGCTGGGCAAAGTGCTCCAGCAAGTCATCCCACACAAAAGCAGCTTCCGGAAAACCGTGCAGAAAAATCAGCACTGGTCGGCTTTTTTCGCCCGCGCTGCGGCACGACAGGGTGATGCCGTGGGGCAGCGGTTGTTGATAGGCAGTGATCATGGGGCTGTTGTTTGACTACTTAGTAACTATTATTTTTATAGCTGCTCGCGCCCGTATTTATTCGGCTACAGCCTGTTTTATATCTGAATGCGTCCAGTCCCACAGGTGCTGGGCCACTTCTTCAACGCCTTGCTTTTTAAGTGCTGAAAATAGTTGGACATCACCGCCGCCCGCATTGAGTTTGGCAATTTGCAACGCTTTGGCGCCCTCGGTTTTGTTGAGTTTGTCTGACTTGGTCAGCAAAATCAAAAACTTCAAACCCTCTTCGACCCGGGGGCGAATCACGTCTAACAAAATTTCGTCAAGCTCAGTCATGCCCCGGCGCGGGTCGCACATCAGCACCACGGCTTTTAGGTTGTCACGCGTTTGCAAATAATTGCCCATGACCTGCTGCCAGCGCAGCTTGGCTTCCTTGGGCACAGCCGCGTAGCCGTAGCCGGGCAGGTCGGTCAGCACGGCGTCGGTTACACCTTGTTTGCCCAAAGTGAACAAATTGATAGATTGGGTGCGCCCCGGGGTTTTTGAGGCGTAGGCAAGCCGGTGTTGCTGGGTCAGGGTGTTGATGCAAGTCGATTTACCGGCGTTGGAGCGGCCCACAAAGGCGATTTCAGGCACATCCAGGCGCGGCAGGTGCTTGAGCTCTGGTGCGGTAGTTAAAAATTTGGCGGTGTGCAACCAGCCCATCGCGATTTTGGGGTCGGGCTGGATGGGTTGTGCAGGGGTAGGGGAAGGGGTCGTCATGGTAGGTGCAATGCGGGTGAGTTCAGGCGGCTGAGCTGCGCAGCAATACCCGACAAATGGGACCCGCAGTTAACCCATTGTAAAATTTAATCTGCATCGATTTAAAAGTTACAACCTGCGAGTCTAGAGAACCCCGATATGAAGCTGATTGCCCACTCGTTTTTTACTGCGTTGCTTGTGCTAACAGCTGCCGCCACCATCGCCGCTGGCCCTGCGCCCGTAGTCGCCAAACCTGATTTAGTGAAAGGCGAAGCCAGCTTTGCGGTTTGCTCAGGTTGCCACGCTGCAGACGGCAACTCTGTCATTCCTGGCAACCCCAAGTTGTCTCAGCAGCACCCGGAATACATCGTTAAGCAGCTAACCGAGTACAAGTCTGGCAAACGCGCCAACGCCATCATGCAAGGTTTGGCGTCCGCCTTGTCTGAAGAAGACATGCGCAACATTGCTTACTGGGTGACCACCAAAAAGGTCAAGCCCGGCTTTGCCAGCGACAAAGCTTTGGCTGCGCAAGGCGAGCGTATTTTTCGGGGCGGTATTGCAGAGCGCGGCATAACGGCCTGCGCTGGCTGCCACGGCCCAACGGGCGCCGGAATTCCGGCGCAGTATCCACGCATTGGTGGCCAGCACGGTGAGTACACCGCTGCCCAGCTAACCTATTTCCGCGACGGTATTCGTAAGAACAACCTGCAAATGACCCAAGTTGCCGCCAAGCTGAATGACCGCGAAATCAAGGCGTTGGCCGATTACATCGCCGGTTTGCGCTGACTCGCTTATTTTTAGTCGCTTTTAAGGCAACCCGCCCAAGCATCAGTTGATGTTTCGGCGGGTTTTTTGTTTTTCCCTGTAGGTCAATCGCCGCACATCTCCAGGCAGATGCAGCGCGGGCGAACTTGTACCCATTTATGGAATCCATGTAAGAGTTCGGCGCGTATTCAGACTAACCAGCAATAATCGCCAATTTCCTCTTTCTCATCGTTTTTCGCCAAGTTAAGGATTCAACATGCTAATCAAAACGAACAACAACGGCTTTACACACCCTGTAGCCAGCGAAATCACCGCCCACGGCACTTATCAGGGCAGGCGCGACATGATGAAGCTCATGGCCACTGGTGCGGCTGGGGCTGCTTTGGCCAGTTGGGCCGGGCGCGAGGCGCTAGCCCAAGCCCCTGCCGGCAGCTATGCCAAGCCAGGCAAGCTGGCAGCGTTCGCGGGCGGCAAATCGGCAGTGGCGGGCGCCATGGCCATGGAAAAAATCACCGATTACAAAGACGCGACCACTTACAACAATTTTTACGAATTTGGCACCGACAAAGCCGACCCTGCTAAAAACGCTGGCACGCTGGTGACCAAGCCGTGGTCAGTGACCATTGAGGGTTTGGTCAAACAGCCCAAAACCTACGCTCTGGAAGACTTGCTCAAACTCAGCGCCCAAGAAGAGCGAATTTACCGCCTGCGCTGCGTTGAAGGCTGGTCGATGGTGATCCCTTGGGTCGGGTACTCGTTGTCAGAGCTGATTAAAAAAGTCGAACCGCTGGGCAGCGCTAAATATGTAGAGTTTGTGACGTTGGCCGACCCAAAAACCATGCCGTTTGTGGGCTCGCGCGTGCTGGAGTGGCCGTACGTTGAGGCGCTTCGAATGGACGAAGCCATGCACCCGCTGGCGTTGCTGTCTTTTGGCATGTATGGCGAGGTGCTGCCCAACCAAAGCGGCGCGCCAGTGCGCATGGTGCTGCCTTGGAAGTACGGCTTTAAAAGCGGCAAAAGCATCGTCAAAATCCGCTTTACTGACAAAGAACCCAAAACCGCCTGGAACAAAGCCGCCGCCAGCGAATACGGCTTTTTCTCCAACGTGAACCCAGACGTTGACCACCCGCGTTGGAGCCAGGCCAGCGAGCGCCGCATTGGCGAAGACGGCCTGTTTGCCAAAAAACGTAAAACGTTGATGTTCAACGGTTACGAGGCGCAGGTCGGGCAGTTGTACGCCGGCATGGACTTGAAGAAAAACTTTTAACCGTTATGTCAATTTCCAAGCAAAAAGTGTTGATGCACCCGGCTGCCAAGGTGGTGCTTTTTCTGCTGTGCTTGTTGCCCATCAGTTGGCTGATTTACCGCGTCGCCAGCAACGGCGCGGGCGCCAATCCGCAGGAGTATTTGATCCGAGCTACTGGCGACTGGACGCTGCGCTTCATATGTATTGTGCTGGCTGTAACGCCGCTGCGCACCATCAGCATCACGCCTCAATTGGCGCGTTTTCGGCGCATGCTGGGGCTGTTTGTTTACTTTTACGTGGTCGTTCATTTGCTCAGTTACAGCGGCTTTGACATGGGCTTTGATGTGGGCGACATCGCCAAAGACATTGCCAAGCGGCCGTGTATTTTGGTGGGTTTTTTGGCATTCTTGCTGCTAACGCCGTTGGCTGCAACGTCGTTTAACCGCGCCATCAAGACGCTGGGAGCCAAGCGTTGGCAATTGCTGCACAAGCTGGTGTACGTTATTTCTGGTTTGGGTCTGCTGCATTTTTTCTGGATGCGTGCTGGTAAAAACAACTTCAATGAGGTGTTTATTTATGCCGCCATCATCGCCGTGCTGCTGGGTTGGCGCGCGCAGCAGTTTTTGAAGAAAAAACGGCTGCAGTCCAATAAAATTGGGCGCGAGCAGCTAGTAAATTAATAGCTCCTAGCTAGCGCAGCTTAACGCGCTAGATCAACCGCTCGTTGCGCATTTGATCCTGTGCGGTTTCCCGTTGGCGAATCAGGTGCGCTTGCCCGCCATCTACCAACACTTCAGCGGCGCGGCCGCGGGTGTTGTAGTTGCTGGCCATGCTCATGCAGTACGCTCCGCTTGATAGCACTGCTACGTAGCCACCTGCAGGAACGTTCAGCTCCCGGTCCCGACCCAGCCAGTCGCCGCTCTCACACACGGGGCCGACTACGTCATAAACCGCGCTGGCTGCGTCTGTCTGCAGTGTGGGCACGATCGCATGAAACGCTTGATACAGCGCAGGGCGGGGCAGGTCGTTCATGGCCGCATCAACAATACAAAAGCTCTTTTGCTCTCCGGGTTTGAGGTAAATCACCTCGCTGACGCACACGCCCGCGTTACCCACCAGCGAGCGGCCGGGCTCGATCATCAATTTTTTGCCAGCATGACCGCGCAAATCAATTTTGGCTAGCAGTTGCTGCCACAGCGCGTCTGCAGCAGGTGGCGTGTCGCCGTTGTAGTCAATGCCCAAGCCACCGCCGAAGTCGATGTGCTCAAGCGCGATGCCTGCCTGCTCAATCATTTCGACTAAGTCCAGCACGCGGTCCATTGCGTCGAGGTAGGGCGTAATCTCGGTGATTTGTGAGCCAATGTGGCAGTCAATACCCACTACCCTAAGGCCCGCCAACGAAGCAGCGTGCTTGTACACGCGCAGGGTGTGGTCATGCGCCACACCAAATTTGTTGCCCTTCAAACCAGTAGAAATGTAAGGGTGGGTTTTCGGGTCTACGTTGGGATTCACGCGAATGCTGACGGGGGCCCGCATACCCAGCTCAAGTGCCACGGCAGACAACACATCGAGTTCCGCTTCGCTTTCGACATTAAAGCAGCCAATGCCTGCCTTCAGGGCTTCACGCATTTCAAAACGGGTTTTGCCTACGCCTGAAAAGATCACTTTTTTGACGTCGCCGCCTGCGGCAACGACCCGCGCCAGCTCGCCGCTGGACACAATATCAAAGCCGCAGCCCGCCGCTGCAAACACTTGCAAAATAGCCAGCGTTGAGTTGGCCTTCATGCCGTAGCAAATCTGGGCGTTTCTACCTGCAAAACCGCGCTGATAGGCCGCCAGCGCATTCAGCATCGACGCTTTGGAATACACAAACAGCGGCGTGCCGTGCTGTTTGGCAAGCGCGTCCAGCGCAACGCCTTCTACGTGCAAAGCGCCGTTTTGATAGGCAACGAAAGGGGAGCCGGAGAGCGACATCATTTGGCGGCTGACGCAGATGCGGCTGGCGCGGGAGCAACCGCAGACGCGGCTTGCAAAGGGGCAGCAGACGGCAGTAAGGTGTATGGAACGCTTTGCGGTGCCAGAAAAAGCGGGCCCTTTTGGCCGCAACCTGATACTGTGGCGGTGACAACTAGCGTAAAACCAGCGCACAACAGCGCGGCTTTATAACGGCCTAAAATTTCGTTTGAAAACATCATCACTGGATTGTAATGACCGACCTTGAGTATTTGAATTGTGCGGAATCTGCACTGCGGGCTGTGGAGCAGGCCTGCGACCGCATTAACGACGCGACTGACGCTGACATCGACAACCAGCGCAGCGGGGGAATGATCACGCTGACTTTTGCCAATAAAAGCCAGATCGTCATCAACCTGCAAAAGCCGCTACAAGAAATCTGGCTGGCCACCAAAGCGGGCGGCTTTCACTACAGGTGCATTGACAGTGTGTGGCTCGACACGAAAAGTGCGGCCGAGTTTTTCGAGGTGCTGACCCGCGAGGCCAGCAGCCAGGCGGGTCAGACCGTTCGGTTTAGTTCTTGAACAAGTCAAGAATCCGTTTTTTTTCGTCGCTGGGCGGCAGTACCGAGATGGGCGTGCTGCCGTCGGACGGCATTTGAACTGGGGCATCGCTGGGCACTGGCGCTGCCGGTGGCGCATCGCGCATACCCAGGCTGCTAACGCCGGCGCCTCTGGCATATTCCTCGTAGTACCACTCGCCGCCAATACTGACCACGCCGCTGGGTGCGGACATCTCGCTCACGGGCACGCCCCTCAGCGCATGGCCCATAAAGTCGATCCACACGGGCAGGCTCAAACCACCGCCTGTTTCTTTGTCGCCCAATTTTTTAGGCGTGTCGTAGCCCATCCACACGGCTGCGGTGATGGTCGGCTGGTAGCCCACAAACCAGGTGTCAATCGAGTCGTTAGTGGTTCCGGTCTTACCGTAAAGATCAACCCGCTTCAAGGTAGCTTGCGCTTTGGCTGCTGTGCCTGAGCGCGCGACCTCTTGCAACAGGCTGGACATGATGAAGGCGTTGCGGGCATCAATACCGCGGATCGATTCGTTAAGGGCGGGCGGTTTGGTGTCGACCAAAACCTTGCCCTTTTGATCAGTGATTTTGGTAATCAGATACGGTGAAATGCGGTAGCCACCGTTGGCGAACACCGAATATGCCGTGGCCATCTGCATCGGCGTTACGGAGCCCGCACCGAGCGCCATCGTCAGGTAAGCGGGGTGCTTTTCAGCCTCAAAGCCAAACCTGCCAAGCCACTCTTGCGCGTAACTCGTGCCCACTGACTGCAATATGCGAATCGACACCATGTTTTTCGATTTTTTGAGCCCGGTGCGCATGCTCATGGGCCCGTCAAAGGTGCCGTCGTAGTTTTTTGGCTCCCAAGGTTGGCCGCCTGTGACGCCTGCATCAAAAAACAGGGGGGCATCATTGATAACCGTTGCTGGGGTAAAGCCTTTTTCAAGAGCCGACGAGTAAATAAAAGGCTTGAAACTCGAACCCGGCTGGCGCCACGCTTGGGTCACGTGATTGAACTTGTTCTTTTCAAAATCGAACCCGCCTACCAACGCACGAACAGCGCCGTCTCGCGGGTCAAGTGCCACAAAAGCGCCCTCTACCTCTGGCAGTTGGGTAATTTCCCATGTGGTTTTCGGCGTTTTGACTACTCGAATCAACGCGCCCCGGCGCAGTTTGATGTTGGTTGCAGCTTTTTCTGAGAGACCGGACTGCGCAGGCCGCAAGCCGTCACCAGTGATCTCAATTCGCTCGCTGTTTTGGCGCAAGGCCACCACCCGCTTTGCGCTTGCTTCCAGCACGATGGCAGACATCACGTCGCCGTTATCGGGGTTGTCTGAAAGTGCTTCGTCAATGGCTTCTTCCTGCTCTTTGGGGTCTTTGGGCAGATCAATGAATTTTTCCGGGCCGCGGTAAATTTGGCGGCGCTCATAGTCCATGATGCCTTTGCGCAGCGCTTTATAGGCTGCTGTTTGGTCGGCTGCCCGCAAAGTAGTGAACACGTTAAGCCCGCGGGTGTAGGACTGCTCTCCGTATTGGCTAAACACCAGCTGGCGGACGGTTTCAGCAATGTATTCGGCGTGAACGCGGTCGACGTCTGGCCCGGTTTTGACCTTCAGTTCTTCTTCTTTGGCGGCCGCGGCTTGAGCGCTGGTAATAAAACCGTTGGCCTCCATTCGCTCAATGATGTAGAGCTGGCGCGCTCTTGCTCGTTTCGGGTTCACGATAGGGTTGTAGGCTGACGGCGCTTTAGGCAAGCCTGCCAGCATGGCCGCCTCTGCAATGCTGACATCTTTGAGCGGTTTGCCAAAATATGCCTCTGAGGCGGCGGCGAATCCGTAAGACCGGTTACCCAAAAAAATCTGATTCATGTAGATTTCAAGAATCTGATTCTTGGTCAGCATGTGTTCCAGCTTGAAGGTCAACAAAATTTCGTAAATTTTTCGGGTGTAGCTTTTTTCAGCCGATAAATAAACGTTGCGAGCCACTTGCATCGTGATGGTTGATGCGCCCTGCGCTTTTGCGCGGCCTAAATTGGCCAGACCGGCGCGAATTACGCCAAGGTAGTCCACTCCGCCGTGCGAAAAGAATCTGGCATCTTCAATTGCCAGAACAGCGTCGGTCATGACTTTTGGAATATCTTTGATCGGGGTCAATCTGCGTCGCTCCTCGCCGAACTCGCCAATCACCACACCATCGGCTGAGAAGACCCGCATCGGTAACTTGGGCCGATAGTCTGACAAATCAGAAATATCCGGCAAGTTGGGGTACGCCACAGCCAAGGCGACGGCGATAACCATGGTCACGCCGATGATCCCGGCAGCTACCAGGCCCGCCGACCAGAGCAACACCTTCAACAGCAGGCTCACCCAGGTTGGGCGCCGGGCAGGCGCCCGTTCTTGGTCAGTGGGGTGAGTCATAAAGGTTTCGAAGTAGGCGCATGGGTGCGAAAGATTTGGTGAGTTTTGTCAAACTAGAGCAGTAGTATAAAAAGTTCAGGCGCTCCGGGCATTGTCACCTGACAGCAGAAGCTGGTGAGTACGAGCAGACCTTTCTGGTTTTACCTTCTTATCCGCCTGAGAGCGGCTGCTGCGGTTGATTGAATTTGTAAGAAGCGTCAGTTTTTGGCAACGTTCTTAACAGACAAAATCGAAAAAATCCTTATCGTACAAGGGGCTTGCTGATAGTATTCATGTAATTTCTTAAGTATGCAACGCTACCAAGTAGCCAAGTTTGGGGACTGTTTTGATCTCTTTGGGGTCTTTATTAAAACGCAGGGAACCGCCCTTGCTGGGTCTTGACATCAGCTCGTCCAGCGTAAAGCTGGTGGAGCTGAGTCATGACAAAGCGGGAAATCTTGTGCTGGATAGGTGCGCGATTGAACCGCTTGAGCGAGGCTGGATTACCGACGGTAACGTCGAAAAATTCGATGAAGTCGCAGAAGCTGTCCGCCGAGTAGTCAAGAAAAGTGGCACCCGCACCAAAAATGTGGCGATGGCGCTCCCGGCTTCAGCCGTTATCACCAAAAAGATCATTTTGCCTGGCGGTCTAACGGAGTCTGAGCTTGAAGTACAGGTCGAGTCCGAAGCAAATCAATACATTCCATTTTCGCTGGACGAAGTCAGTCTTGACTTTTGTGTGGTGGGGCCAAGCGCAACGTCTGTGGGCGATGTAGAGGTACTTATCGCTGCATCGCGCAAAGAAAAAGTGCAAGACCGTCAAGGTCTGGCTGAGGCAGCTGGCCTCAAGCCGATCGTTCTTGACGTCGAATCTTATGCGTCCCGTTTGGCTACTGCGAGACTCATCGAGAGCATGCCAAATAAGGGCGTTGACACGCTGGTGGCTTTGTTTGAGGTGGGCGCGTTGACCACGAGTATGCAAGTCATCAAAAACGATGAGGTGCTTTACGAGCGCGACCAGGCATTTGGTGGCGCTCAGCTGACACAACTCATCGTCCGTCAGTATGGGTTTTCGCCAGAAGAAGCTGAAACCAAAAAGCGTGGCGGCGACTTGCCCGAGGACTATGAATCGGGTGTTTTAAAGCCGTTCGTAGACAGCATGGCCCAGGAGATCGGCCGCGCTTTACAGTTTTTCTTTACCAGCACACCCAACAACAAAGTCGACTACGTGATGCTGGCAGGGGGCTCGTCTGCTCTTCCAGGCTTGGCCGAGTCAGTCACACAACAAACGTCATTTGCCTGCGTTCAGGCAGACCCTTTTGAGGGTATGACGATTGGCAGTAATGTTCGTGAAAAGAAAATGAAACGTGAAGCCGCGTCCTATTTGACGGCTTGCGGCTTAGCGTTGCGGAGGTTTCTGCGGTGATTCTTGTTAACCTGCTCCCCCACCGCGAGGCGGCCCGAAAACGCAAGCGGGAGTCATTCTTTGTTTCTTTGGGTCTGGCCGCGATACTGGGGTTGGTGATTTGTGTGGGCGTTTACAGTTGGTATCAAGCACAAATCGCAAACCAGCAATCTAAAAATAACGTGCTGAAGACAGCAACTAAAAAACTTGATGACCAAATCAAGGATATTGCCAGCCTTCAGGCAGAAATTGCAAGTTTGCGGGCGCGTCAAGGCGCAGTTGAAGAGTTGCAGGGCAATCGCAATTTGCCGGTTTATCTGTTGACCGAGCTGGTCAAGCAGTTGCCCGATGGCGTTTATATATCCAGCATGAAGCAGGACAATCAGAACGTGTTGATTGCAGGGGTTGCCCAGTCTAACGAGCGGGTATCTGAGCTGCTGCGAAATTTGTCAAACAACAGTGAATGGCTGTCTAAACCGGAACTGATAGAGATCACCGCGGCGAGTGTGGCGCTGACTCCGCGGGATCAGCGCCGAGTAGCGAATTTTTCGATGCGCATTGCACTTAAGCGCGTGTCTGATGCTTCTAAAGCGTCGGCTTCGGCAGCTTCCGGCGCTGTGGCTGCGCCAAAACCCGCCGCATCTGGCGCTGCAGTAGCTGCACAGCCTGCCGGCAAGGCCTGAAAAGTCGATCATGGCAACTATTCCAAAACTCAAGTTTAATTTTGATGGACTACAGGCTAGTCTGAAGAGCCAGTTTGCAGGCCTGAATCCGAACGATCCGCCGTCTTGGCCGGCGGTTCCCAAATATTTGCTGTTCCTGGCGGTGACCTGCGCTGTCGTCGCGGCGCTTTGGTTTTTATGGCTCAACACCTCGGACGACGAGCTAGTGGCTGAGCGCGCAAAAGAGGTTGTTTTGCGCGACGACTACAAAAAGAAAGTTGGCCAAGCGGCGAGCCTGGAGGCCTTGAAGAAGCAGCGCGAGCAGGTGCTGCAATATGTCACGCAACTTGAAAAACAGCTTCCTAGCAAAGCCGAAATGGATGCCTTGCTGTCAGACATCAACCAGGCTGGTCTTGGCCGAAGCCTTCAGTTCGAATTGTTCAGGCCAGGCCAGGTCAGCGTAAAAGCTTACTACGCTGAGCTGCCAATTGCAGTCCGCGTCACTGGTCGTTATCACGACATTGGTTCGTTTGCAGCTGATATTTCGAATCTTTCTCGCATTGTTACCTTGAATAATCTCACCTTGTTACCTGGCAAGGACGGCTCGCTGACTCTCGATACAACGGCCAAGACTTTCCGCTATCTCGATCCCGAAGAGATCGAGTTGCAGCGCAAAGCGACTGCAGCCGCGAAAGGACCTGCGAAATGATCTTTCGTATTTGTTTACTTGGCAGTTGGGCACTGGCAGCCATCGCTTTGACGGGTTGCGGCGCTTCAGAGCAGGACGAATTGCAGCAGTGGATGACGGCTGAGCGCAATGCGGCGAAGCCAAACATTCAGCCTGTGCCAGCACCAACCAAGTTCGTGCCGCAGCCCTATCAACAAGAAGCCGCGATAGAGCCGTTTAGCAACCAAAAGTTGACGCAGGCGCTCAAGCGTGATTCGACTCAAGCAACCGCAAACGTGGCGCTAATAGCTCCCGAGTTGGCCAGACGAAAGGAGCCGCTGGAGGCTTCACCGCTGGATTCTGCGGCGATGGTGGGCAGTTTGAATAAAGCCGGTCAACTGGTTGCGTTGGTCCGGGTCGACAACCTGCTGTACCAAGTGCGGGTCGGAAATTATTTAGGCCAGAACTACGGCCGAATCACCAAAGTAACAGAGTCGGACCTGACTCTGCGGGAAATTGTGCAGGACGCCGCCGGCGAGTGGATCGAGCGGCCCGCGACTTTAAAGCTTCAAGAGGTATCAAAATGAGTATGCAGATGTGGAAACTTCAGGCTGGCGTCGCACTGATAGCGCTTAGGGGGATGGCGAGCCAGACATCGTTTGGAATTTCGGCGCGTGCTTCATTTTCTGCCGCCCTTTTTGCAGCCGTTTCATCGGTAGCCGTAGCTCAAACCACAAATACCATTCAGGCAGTAACGGGTTCTGTATCAGGCGGCTCGGAAGTCATTCGTATTGACCTGGCCGAGCCGTTAACGGCAGTGCCGACGGGTTTTAGTATTCAGTCTCCTGCCCGAATTGCTCTGGATTTTCCCGGTATCAGCAATGCGATGGGCCGGTCGGCAGTCGAGATGAATTTGGGCAACCTGCGCTCTGCCAACGTTGTGCAGGCCGGTGAACGCACCAGGGTAGTCTTGAACCTCAAAGCATCTACTGCTTATAAGGCAGAGATACAAGGCAAGTCTTTAGTAATTACGTTGGACCCCGTTGCGGTGGCTGCACCCTCTGCGGCAGCAGCGCCAGTGTTTGCTGAGAACCGGAATCGCGATATTTTTCCACTTAAAGATTTAGACTTTCGGCGCGGCGCTGAAAATGCCGGTCGAATTGTGGTCGATTTGCCGAACAACCAGGTTGGCGTAGATATTCGTCAGCAGGGTCAAACGTTGGTGGTGGAGTTTTTGAAAACCAGCTTGCCCGAGGGTTTGCGCCGCAAGCTTGATGTGTCAGACTTCGGCACGCCTGTACAAAGCGTGACCACGTTCCAGACGGGGGATAAGGTACGCGTGGTGATTGCGCCAAAAGGTCTTTGGGAGCACAGCGCTTACCAGAGCGACAACCAGTTTGTAGTGGAAGTTCGCGAGCAGAAAATTGACCCGGGCAAATTAACCCAAGGCGCGGGTTACAACGGTGAAAAGCTATCGCTAAACTTCCAAAATATTGAAATTCGTTCACTGCTTCAGGTGATCGCAGATTTCACTAATTTCAATATTGTTACGTCAGACAGCGTGAGTGGTGCGGTGACGCTGCGTTTGAAAGATGTGCCGTGGGATCAGGCGTTGGACATTATTTTGCAAGCTAGGGGCTTGGGCATGCGCAAGTCCGGCAATGTTTTGCTGATCGCCCCGAAAGACGAATTTGCAGCCAAAGACAAGCTTGAGTTGGAATCGAAAAACGCGATTCAAAACCTGGAGCCATTGCGAACTCAGGACTTCAGGATGAACTACGCCAAAGCATCTGAAATTGCTGCGGGCTTGGTTGGTTCGGGAGGGTCTGGAGGATCGACCACACCTGGCGCTACAAGGATATTGTCTGCCAGGGGTAGCGTTATTTTTGAAGCACGTACGAATCAGTTGTTCGTGACAGATATCCCCTCAAAATTGGAGCAAATTCAAGCCTTGATCCTTAAATTGGACATCCCGGTCAAACAGGTGCTGATCGAGGCTCGCATTGTTGAAGCCGCTGATTCTTTCGGGAAGTCATTGGGTGTGCGATTGGGTGGGCGCCCGGTTTCGGCATCGAAGAACGTGGAGTTCGGCGCCAGCTACGCTAGTGGCACGCCCGGAACATCCAGCGGTGACTTTTTGAATCTGCCGGCCGTTGGGCAAAACGGATTTCCGGCTGCAACGCTTGCCATATCGCTGTTCAATTCAAGCTTGACTCGCCTTTTAAACCTTGAGATTTCTGCTGCTGAATCAGACGGCCGCGGCAAAATTGTTTCAAGCCCGCGAATCGTGACTGCTGACCAAGTAAAAGCGATCATCGAACAGGGAACCGAGTTGCCTTACCAGCAAGCTACGTCCAGCGGCGCCACCTCAATTGCTTTTCGCAAGGCTAACTTGAAGTTAGAAGTCACTCCGCAAATCACGCCCGAAGGCAACATCATTTTGAATGTTGAAGTCAACAAGGACAGCGTCGGGCGATCCACCGCCAACGGTTTTGCAATCGACACCAAGCGTGTGCAAACCCAGGTGCTGGTTGAAAACGGCGGTACGGTAGTGCTGGGCGGCATTTACGAACAAGCTGATCGGGAAGACGAAACCAAAGTACCGGTCTTAGGAGACATCCCAGTATTGGGGGCTCTTTTTAAGCAAAAAACCCGCACCGCTACCAAGTCTGAACTGCTGGTGTTCATCACGCCTAAAGTGCTGACCAACGGCGCGCCACTGCGTTGATTTAGGCTCATAGAGAAACGCCATTGGCGGCGTTTTGAATTTCCATTGAATGCAAATCTGCCTACCATCGCCTGCGTTGGCTTGCCCGGATCCGGCAAGTCAGCAGTGGGTCGGCAGTTGGCGCGGCGGCTGAATGCCCGGTTTTACGATTCTGATCAGGTCATAGAACAGCGCATAGGTTGTTCGGTAAGGGAATTTTTCGAGCGCGAAGGCGAAGCAGCTTTTCGTGATCTTGAAGAGTCCGTATTGGGCGAGTTGACCGACCACACGGCCTGTGTGCTGTCGACGGGTGGCGGGGCGGTATTGCGCCCAGGTAACCGTCACAACCTTCGCACCCGCACTCAAACCGTGTATTTGCATTCATCCCCGGAAGAAGTCTTTCGCCGACTGCGAAATGATCAAAGCCGGCCACTGTTACAAGTGCCAGACCCGTTGGCCAAGCTCAAAGAACTTTATGACCAGCGCGATCCACTTTATCGCCAGACTGCGCATTTTGTAGTGGAAACGGGACGCCCCACGGTGTTCATGCTGGTCGGCACAATTTTGGGGCAACTCGAACAAGCCGGCGTGATCTCACCGCTTTAGTTCCGCTTGCAGATCTTGCAGATCTTGCATAGCCTGCAGATTGACCGCAGACCACTGTCGCAAGCGCAACCGCCTTTACACTCGTTGCCATGACAGCGACGCTCCAACCGATGCCCACCCAAGTTGAAATCAGCCTAGCAGAGCGCAGCTACCCCATCTTGATTGGCGCCGGTCTTTTAGGCGATCCGGGAACATGGCAGCGGATACCGACCGCGCATACCGCCTTGATAGTATCCAACGTGACGATAGCGCCTTTGTATGCGAAGCAGTTGCAGGCAGCGCTTGCCACCCGTTTCACCAAAGTGCTGTTGCTCAACTTGCCCGATGGTGAGATGCACAAGGATTTGAGGACGCTTCAGCTTGTTTTTGATGCGCTGCTACAACATGGATGCGACCGCAAAACTGTTTTGTTTGCCTTGGGCGGTGGTGTTGTGGGCGACATGACTGGGTTTGCCGCGGCCAGCTACATGCGCGGTGTGCCCTTTGTTCAAGTGCCGACCACACTGCTGGCGCAGGTCGACTCATCGGTCGGGGGCAAAACGGCCATCAATCATCCGCTGGGTAAAAACATGATTGGCGCTTTTTATCAGCCCCAGTTGGTGGTGTGCGATCTGGACGTACTTAAAACGCTGCCGCGACGGGAGTTAAGCGCAGGCTTGGCCGAAGTTATCAAGTACGGGCCAATTGCAGACATGGCGTTTATGGCGTGGCTTGAGGCCAACTTGGATGCGCTGCTGGCCGGCGAAAGCGCTGCTCTCGCTTACGCCGTGCAGCGCAGTTGTGAAATCAAGGCAGAAGTAGTTGGCCAAGACGAGCGAGAGCTGGGGCTGCGCGCCATCCTCAATTTCGGTCATACCTTTGGCCATGCCATTGAATCCGCCCTCGGTTACGGCAAGTGGCTGCACGGCGAGGCCGTAGGCTGCGGCATGGTGATGGCGGCGCACCTGTCCGAGCGCATCGGCTTGGTCGACAACGCATTCGTAGACCGTCTCACCGCTCTGATCAGCCGCGCCGGGCTGCCCACCCGCGCGCCGGTACTTAGCCAAGGCGATAACGCTGCCCGCTACCTGGAACTAATGCGTGTTGATAAAAAATCCGAGGCGGGTGAAATTCGATTTGTATTGATCGATGGGCCCGGCCGCGCTTGCCTGCGGGCTGTCCCGGATGCTGTGGTGCGCGAAGTCATTGATACGTGCTGCAAGTGACGCAAAAGGTGAACCAACACTGTTTTAACTGCTATTTAATTAATAGCTGCTCGCGCCCGAATTTATTAGACCAAGCCTGCCTTTATTCATGAATATTGCCCCGTACGCCTCCCATCCCGCTCACACTCGCGGAAGGCGTATTTTCGAAGCGCCAGCGCCCACACGGTCAGACTTTCAGCGCGACCGCGACCGGATCATTCACAGCACGGCTTTTCGCCGGCTGGTCTACAAAACTCAAGTTTTCCTAAACCACGAAGGCGATTTGTTTCGAACCCGATTGACGCATTCACTAGAGGTGGCGCAGTTGGGTCGGTCTATTGCACGCGGGCTTGGCCTCAACGAAGACTTGGTCGAGACCATTGCGCTGGCGCACGATTTGGGCCACACACCATTCGGTCATGCCGGGCAAGATGCGCTTAACGCCTGTTTGAAATTACACAACCCCGCCAGCGCTGGTTTTGAGCACAACCTGCAAAGCCTGCGAGTGGTCGATTCGCTCGAAGAGCGCTACCCTGACTTCGACGGATTGAATTTAACTTTCGAAACCCGCGAGGGAATTCTCAAGCATTGCTCGGCTCGCAACGCCAAGCGGATTGAAGCCCGTGAGCCGGGCGGTATCGCGCAGCGCTTTGTTCCGCCAAGCAATGGCAAGCCGCAAGTTTTGCAGCCCAGCCTGGAGGCGCAGTTAACCAATTTGGCAGACGAAATTGCCTACAACGCGCACGACATAGATGACGGCGTGCGCTCGGGCTTGCTGTCGCTTGAGCAATTGCAGGGTGTGGAGTTGTTCGCCGAATTTTGTGCGGCGGCGCTGCGTGATCACCCGCACCTTGCCGGCCGCAGGCTGCTCTTTGAAGCGATTCGCCGCATGCTCAGCGCGCAAGTGTATGACGTGCTGGCGGCGACTCAGGCGGCGCTGGCCGTTGCGGGCCCAACAAGCGCAGACGAGGCACGCCGGTGCCCGGCCCTGGTGTGTTTTTCAGCAGGGATGGCCGCCAAATCGGCTGCGCTAAAACGATTTTTGTTTACTAATTTGTACCGGCATCAGCAGGTCTTGACCACGACCCAAACTGCCAAAGACGTAGTTCGTGATCTGTTCAAGGCGTACTTGGCCGACCCCGCGCAAATGCCCCTTGCCCACGCGGTTCGTCTGAAGGGGCAAGGCGCAGCCACGGATGAGCACTCGGCTCTTAAAACCGAGCGTGTCGTGGCCGACTACATCGCCGGCATGACTGACCGCTTCGCCGCCAAAGAGCATCAGCGACTTTATGGGGGAAGCGCTTTTAACGCAGCTTTTGGTTGAATCCGCGTCGGCGGGCAGCGCGTGGCGTTTTCGCGGTGCATGAAATCATTCGCACTCGGCATTTAAAAGCACTGGTCTTTCTTGGTTAAGTGGATTACGCTTACGACTCGTAACAGGTAAAGGCGGGTGCAGTTTTTTTAATGATGCACCTCCATGTCCACCTCCAACTCAGCAGTTGGCATCAAACATACAAAGACTAGCTGTGCGTTCCGCCTCAAATCTGAGGCATCTGATTTCTGTTTTTTCGAAGGTCACCATGTTGATGAATCGCCGTACCCTGATATTGAGCAGCGCAGCCGCAACCGCTGTTGGCTTTAGCCAAACCAGTCGCGCACAGGGCGCCAAAGGGGCGCGCAAGCTGGTGCTGGGCCAGTCTGTTCCGCTGGCTGGCGCTGCCGATCAAATTGGCCTGGCTTACCTGAACGGCGCCAAAATGTTTTTTGACGCCGTCAACGCTAAAAATGGAATCGCCGGATACAAAATAGAGGTGCGCGCCCTTGATGATGGCTACAGCGCAGCCAAGGCTGCAGCCAACGCCAAGCAGCTGGTTGATGAAGGCGTTGACGCCTTGTTCGGCTTTGCCGGTACCGCCAGTTGCGACGCTGCCTACGCGGCCATCAAGGCTTCGGGCGTTGCGTTTTTCGCGCCTTTTGCAGCGTCAGATGCGCTGCACGCCAGCGAGGCGAGCGGCGTGTTTCACGTTCGGCCCGCGCTAAGCGATGAAGCCTACAAAATTGCACGCCACTGCGCCACGCTTAACCAAAACCGCATTGCTGTGTTTGCCGAAGACGACGCCATGGGTCGGGGCGGTCTGGCCGCGATTAATCAAGCACTTAGCGACTTGAAGCGCCCGCCGGTTGTGGCCAGCGCACTGTCTGCCGTCAACAGCGACAAGGTAGACGCGGCGGTTGAGTCGCTACTTAAATCAAACCCACAGGCCATCATTCAAGTCAGCCTCTTCAATTCGGCTGCCGCCTTTATCCGCAAGGCCCGAAAAGCGGGCTACGGTGGGCAATTTTTAACGTTTTCAGTGGTGGGTATTGACCCGCTGTTCACGTCGCTCGGCAAAGAAATAGGCGGCATTGTCATTTCTCAGGTTGTGCCTTCGCCGCGCAGCTTGGGCACGCCGTTAATCAAGGAATACCTTGACGTGTTGAACGCTACCGACCAAACCCCCAGCTACGAAAGCGTTGAAGGCTACGTGGCCGCACGGGCCTTTGCCGAGGGTGTGCGGCGCAGCGCGCAGGGCAGTAGCAAGCCAGACCGTGCAAGCTTGCTCAAGGCATTTGAGTCGATGACTGACTATGACATGAATGGGTTTCGCGTCAACCTGCGGCCCAAAAAATACGAATCGGTTCGGCTGGTTGATTTGGTCACCATCACACCAGAAGGAAAAGTGATCCGGTAGGTTGGTATTTAGCCGTATTTAGCCGTATTTGGCAGTCTTTTAAGTCTACAGCCCAATAAATACAGGCGCAAACAGCTATAAATATAATAGCGATTGAAACTTGACCTTCCTCCCGTTGGTTAGCAGTATTCATTACCCGGGAACATTGCCTACAGCGCGTCGCACAGCTTGATCACATAATCTGGCTTCAAGTCGATTACCCTTCTGGAGCGTTTTATGCTTTACAAATTCAAATCAAAAAACGCAGGCGATGTCATCATGCTGGAGCCTAACGCGCGGCGCGTGCTCGAGGTGATTGGCAAAGATGCAGGACCGACGGGCATTATTTTGGCGGCGCAAATGCTGGCGGCTATCCAGGCGCTAAAAGAGGCGATTGCGCTAGAAGAGTCGCACGATGAAAATCATGACGAAGGTGTTGTTCAGGGCGACTCACCCGGCTTGCGCCAGCGCGCCATGCCATTTATTGACATGCTGCAGCGTAATCACAAAGCCAATACCGACGTGGTCTGGGGTGTTTAACCACTCTCTGGGCGCGCCTTAGTCGACCTTAGCGCCCGACACCTTGACGACCTGCGCCCACTTCACGTGCTCTGCATTGATAAAGGCGTTGAACTGCTCAGGCGTATTGCCCCCCGGAATTGCGCCTTGGGCCAGCAGCTTTTCTTTTATCGCTGGCGTGCCCAGTGACTTGGCCACTTCTTGCTGAATACGGGCCACGATGTCTGGCGGTGTGCCAGCCGGGGCTAACAAACCAAACCACGAGCTGGCATCAAAGCCAGGCAGCTTGCCCGCTTCCTCAATAGTGGGTAGTTCAGGCACGGCGCTAGAGCGTTGTGCGCTGGTCACGGCAAAAGCTTTGAGCTTGCCCGCCTTGATTTGCGGCAGAGCTGAAGGCAGGTTGTCAAACATCACGTCCACACTGCCGCCCACCAAGTCAAGCAGCGCAGGGCCCGAGCCGCGGTACGGTATGTGCGTCATGAAAACACCCGTACGCGACTTGAACAACTCGCCAGCCAAGTGAATCGAAGTGCCATTGCCGCTAGACGCCATGCTGAGCTTGGCCGGGTTAGCCTTGGAGTATTTGATGAAGTCTCGAACGGTGTTGATGTTCAATGCACGCGCTTTTTCGGCATTCATCACCATCACGTTTGGCACACCTGCTACCAGCGTGATCGGTGCAAAGTCTTTTTGCGAGTCGTAGGGCATCTTGGCATACAGCGCTTTGTTGATGCCGTGCGTGCCGACAGTGCCCATCAAAATTGTGTAGCCGTCAGGCGGTGACTTGGCCACCAGATCGGCGCCAATATTGCCGCCAGCGCCTGCACGGTTTTCAACTATGAAGGATTGGCCAAAGGCTTTGGTCAATTCAGGCGCCATCGCGCGCGCCAAAATATCAGTGGTGCCGCCGGCTGCAAACGGCACAATAATGCGCACCGGCTTATTGGGCCAGGCGGTTTGCGCCGAGCTGCCTGGCGCTATTATAAAAATAGCTGCTTGCGCCCATATTAATTGGGCTAGAAGCCTTTTTGACCTTGAAATTGAACGCATTTTTACCCTTTTTCGAATTTAATCGTGACCGGTGATAAAAAAACCGCCTGTCCGGTCGGCTCAGGCGGCTTGATGCAAAGCTGTGAAAGGTCAGTCGGCGTATTGCTTGGCGGCGTCAATTACCACTTTAAGCTTGGCGATTTCAGATGCGACAAAAGCTTTGTGTGCAGCCGGCTCAACACGCTTGTCGGTCACTACCACTGCCCCGAGGCTTTCCTGCTTTTTAATGAAGTCAGGGTCTTTGAGCGCTTTTTTCAGCCCCTCGTTGAGCGCAGTCAGCACTGCAGGCGGTGTGCCTTTTGGCGCGTACAAACCGTGCCAGATGGTCAGGTCAAACCCTTTTAAGCCCATTTCCTGCAGGGTGGGGTAGTCTTTGAGCAGCTTGTTGTTGCTCAGAGGTTTCGCGGTGGTCACCGCAAAAGCTTTAACCCGGCCAGACTCAATTTGACTCGACGTGTTGGTGGTTTGGTCACACATCAAATCTACCTGGCCGCCGACCAGTGCATTCATTGCCGGCGCTGTGCCGCCAAACGGAATGGTAGTCATGGCTTCTTTAGCCTTAACGGCCGCTTGCCACATCAAACCGCACAGGTGCGACGCTGAACCCAAACCGGCGTGAGCAATATTTAAACTGCTGGCGTTGGTGCGAATGTAATTTTCAAAATCGCGGTACGTGTTGGCGGGCAACTGCGGCTTGCCAATGAGGGTCATTGGCACCTCATTGACCATACCGAGGTACTCAAAATCTTCAAGCGGCTTGTAGCCCAGCTTGCGGTACAGCGCGGGGGTAGATGCCATGCCGATATGAAACAACAGCAGGGTGTAGCCGTCGGGCGTGGCTTTGGCGACCTTGGTGGCGCCGATCGTACCGCCAGCACCGTTGACGTTTTCAACGACAAAGTTGGCGCCGCCGCCCATCGATTTGCGCATGGCTTCGGCCAAATCGCGCGCGACTTTATCTGTCGGTCCGCCCGCGGCAAAAGGCACAACGAAAGTAACCGGCTTGGTGCCAGGGTAGGTTTGCGCAAAAGTTTGCGTGCCAGCCAGCACGCTCAAAGCCGCAGCGGCCAAAACAAGAAGTTTTTTCATGAAGTTTCTCGGGTTAGTAAAACACCGTGAGTGTAGAGTTTGGCTAGAACTTGCGCATCGCGGGAACTACTTAAGTAAAACCCCCGCTCAGGCGCAAATCGACCCTCACCATAGGTTTACTTGTAGCTGCGCGCGTCTTCTATCACTTTGCCGTCATTCGGCAGGCTGCCAGGCGCAACCAGTTCTACCGTGCCGCGCAGCTTGGTGACGTCACGAATCGCATCGCTGATTTTTTGATCCAGGCCCGAAACGTGCGCCGCCGCCTCCACCTGAAAGTGCATGCGGTCATCAGCCATTTCACCGCTCACAACCAGCCGGGCTTTAAGAACTTCAGGAAAGCGGCGCGCAATGGCGGCAACCTGTCCGGGGTGTACAAACATGCCTCGAATTTTCACGGTTTGGTCTGCCCGACCCATCCAGCCTTTGATGCGGCCGTTGGTGCGGCCAGTCGGGCACTGACCCGGTAGCATGGCTGATAAGTCCCCTGTACCAAACCTGATCAGCGGGTAGTCGGAGTTCAGCGTGGTCACCACCAGCTCGCCTACCTCACCGTCATTAACCGGGTCGCCGGTGCCCGGACGGACAATTTCAACAATCACGCCTTCGTCAATCACCAAGCCCTCGCGAGCTTCGGTCTCGTACGCGATCAAACCTAAATCAGCGGTGGCATAGCATTGGTAAATGGCCATGCCGCGCGCAGTAAACCAGTCACGAAGGCTGGGCGGAAAAGCTTCGCCACCAACCAAGCCTTTTTTCATGCTGCTGATGTCACTGCCAATAGCTTCCGCTTTTTCGACCAGAATCCGCAGAAAGCTCGGCGTGCCCGAGTAACCATCCGGGCGAAGTGCGGCAATGGCTTCCAGCTGCTGCTCAGTCTGCCCAATGCCTGCTGGAAACACCGTGCAGCCCACGGCATGCAAGCCCGACTCCATGATGAAAGCGCCAGGCGTCATGTGGTAGCTGAACGAGTTGTGCGCCAAGTCGCCCGCTCTGAAGCCTGCTGCATACATGGCTCTGCCCGCGCGCCAATAATCTTTGGCCGTGCCTTCAGGCTCGTAAATCGGGCCCGGTGACGAGAACAAGCGCGGCATGTTGGGCCCACGCAGTAAGGCGCTGAAACCGCCAAAAACGTCGTGGGCTTGACTCGCTTTTTGAAAATCTACCAGTTCGCTTTTGCGAGTGACCGGAAGGGTAGCCAGCGCTTGGCGCGATGTGATGCTGCTGGCATCGACGCCCTTGAACAGTTTGGCAAACGCGGGCGCGTTTTTTTGCGCATTTACAACTTGCTTTGGCAATGCGGCCATCAGCGCCTGTTCTCTAGCCGCAGGCGTGCGCGTTTCCATCGCGTCAAAAAAAGATGTCATGACTTCTTTCATGCGGGCTCAAGCCAACCATCGCTTGCGGCGTTTGTAGCTTTTCACGTCTTTAAAACTTTTGCGCTCGCCGCCGCCCACGCCGAGGTAAAACTCTTTGACGTCTTCATTGTTGGCCAACTCGCTGGCGATACCGTCCATCACCACGCGGCCACTTTCCATGATGTAGCCATAGTCTGAATACCGAAGCGCCATGTTGGTGTTTTGTTCGGCCAGCAAAAACGTTACCTTCTCCTTCTGGTTCAGGTCTTTAACGATCTCGAATACCTCTTCCACAATCTGTGGCGCCAAGCCCATGGATGGCTCATCGAGCAACACCATCGTGGGGCTTGCCATCAACGCCCGGCCAATCGCGCACATTTGCTGCTCGCCCCCAGAGGTGTACGCGGCTTGAGACGTACGGCGTGTTTTCAGGCGTGGAAAGTAGGTGTAAACCTTCTCAAGATTGTGGGCCACTTCAGCCTTTGACTTCAGTGTGTAGCCCCCCACCGCCAGGTTTTCTTCAATCGTGAGGTGGGCGAAACAATGGCGGCCTTCCATCACCTGCACCACGCCGCGCTGTACCAGGTCTGACGGCGAGAGGTTCTCAATCCGCTCACCGCGCAACTCAATCGAGCCCTTGGTCACTTCACCGCGCTCACCTTTGAGCAGGTTGGAAACCGCCCGCAAAGTCGTGGTTTTGCCCGCGCCATTGCCGCCCAAAATGGCCACAATTTTGCCTTCAGGCACGCTCAGTGATACGCCTTTTAAAACCAGAATCACGTGGTTGTAAATGACTTCAATCCCGTTGACGTTGAGAACTATTTTTGGTGTGTCCATAAACTTTTGTTTTCTCCAATTTTGAACACTGCACGCAGTGCTCAAAATTGGGCTGTCACACCGGAACAAGTCCGGCATGACAGCTATTCAAATCAAGACTGGCAATCTGCCGGTGTGCGTGCAGTCAGTTTTTTGTCGACCGCATACTTGGCAGCCGTTGCCTTAACCAGCGGCTTGATGATTTGCTCATCGGCCTGCAGCCAGTCAGAAGTGAACTTCCAGGCCTTGCCGTCCCACGTATGGATGCGTGCCCAAGCAGCGCCCATGTGGTCATTGCAAGACGTGCTGATCGGGCGCATGACGCCTGCAAAACCCAACGTGTCGAGCTTGGCCTGCGTCAGGTTCAAGTTCTCCAGGCCCCAGCGCACTTGCTCGCCGCTCATGACCTTGCCCTTGCCAAAGCGCTCTTGCGCAGCGCGAATGCCTTCAATGCCCAGCATCGCACTCATGGCTCCGCGCATGTACAGCACTTGGCCAACTTCATCTTTCGGGCCGGTGCCCTGGCCTTTGTCGTGCACCATGGCCATTACGTCTTTGACGAGTTTTGACTGTGGCTCTGCGCCGTGCTGCATGGTGACTGCGTTGTAGCCTTTGGCGCCCTCGGCCACGTCTTTCACGTCTGGCTCAGCACCGGCCCACCACACGCCATACATTTTTTCGCGCGGGTAGCCGGTGGCTTGCGCTTCTTTGATTGACGTTGTGTTCATGATGCCCCAGCCCCACAGCACGACAAAGTCAGGCTTGGACTGGCGCACTTGCAGCCAGGTGGCTTTTTGCTCAACGCCGGGCGCAGTTACTGGCAACAATTGCAGTTCAAAACCGTGCATTTTGCTGCGCTCTTGCATCAATGGAATCGGCTCTTTGCCAAACGGTGAATCGTGGTAAACCAAGGCGATTTTTTTGCCTTTGAGCTTGTCAAAGCCGCCTTCTTTTTTGGCAATGGCTTGCAAGATCGTGTCAGCAGCTACCCAGTAGGTGCCGGCGATGGGGAAGTTCCATTTGAAGACGGTGCCGTCCGCACTTTCGCTACGGCCATAACCCACGGTCACGACCGAGACCTTGTCGACCGGTG
>JANOWB010000345.1:0-2614 GCA_031417695.1 Polaromonas sp. | reverse complement strand
CAACCTGGACGTGATTCGCTCAGCCGACTGGATCATTTACCTTGGCCCTGAAGGCGGCGAAGCCGGTGGTTTGCTGGTGGCTGAAGGCACGCCCGAGCAGGTGCGCGAGCACCGCACGTCACACACCGCATTGGCGCTGCGGGAGTACGAGGCGGTGATGAACAAAGTGCATGGCGTTGAAGAACCCAAACCGAAAGCATGGAAAACGCGGCCGACTTTTTCAAACGACATTCAAATCGTCAACGCCAAAGAGAACAACCTGAAAAGCCTGTCGGTCAACATTCCGCGCGGCAAGTTCAATGTGGTCACCGGCGTGTCGGGCTCGGGCAAGTCAACATTGGCGTTTGATATTTTGTTCAACGAAGGCCAGCGCCGCTACCTTGAATCACTCAACGCCTATGCCCGAAGCATCGTGCAGCCTGCGGGCCGCCCCGAGGTGGATGCGGTCTACGGCATTCCGCCCACGGTGGCGATTGAGCAGCGCCTGTCGCGCGGCGGGCGCAAGTCAACAGTGGGCACCACCACCGAAGTCTGGCATTTTTTGCGCTTGCTGTACGTCAAGCTGGGCATTCAGCATTGCACCAAAGACGATGCCGCCGTGATGCCGCAAAGCCCCGAGAGCATTGCCGCGCAGCTGCTGAAAAACTATCGCGGCAAGCACATCGGTTTGCTCGCCCCGCTGGTGATTGCACGCAAGGGCGTGTACACCGAACTGGCCGACTGGGCACGGCCACGTGGCTACACCCACTTGCGGGTGGACGGCGAGTTTTTGCCGACCACAGGTTTCCCGCGCATTGACCGCTTTAAAGAGCACACAGTGGAGTTGCCGATTGCCAGCTTGCACATCGACCCGAAAAACGAAGCGGCCTTGCGCTTGGCGCTCACGGTTGCGCTCCAACATGGCAAAGGCCAGGTGCATGTGCTGGCCCCGCTTGATGGCTTGCAGGGCGCGATGCTGGCGGGCACGTCAACCAAAGGCATTGGCAAGCTGGAAGCGTTTTCAACCAAGCGCGCTTGCCCAGTGTGCAGCACGTCGTACCCCGAACTTGACCCGCGCCTGTTCAGCTACAACAGCAAGCACGGCTGGTGCCCTGATTGCGTGGGCACTGGCGTCAAGCTCACCAAAGAACAGCGCAAAGTGTTCGACGACTCGGTGCAAGACGCGGACAACAAGGGCCGTGAGCAAAGCTTTGCCGAGCCTGAAGTTGAAGACGTTGTGGACACCGCTTGCCCCGGTTGTGCAGGCACACGCCTTAACAGGCAGGCGCGCGCCGTGAAGTTCGCAGGCGTTGGAATCTCGGACATCGCTCGCCTGTCAGTCACTGACGTCCGCGCGTGGGTTGAAAAGCTCGCGTTAATTGGCCGTGAAGCGGGCATCGCACGCGACCTGATTCCTGAAATCAAATCACGTCTGGAGTTTTTGGAAGATGTAGGCTTGGGCTACTTAACACTAGACCGTGGCGCACCCACCCTGTCGGGCGGTGAAGCACAGCGCATTCGTTTGGCCGCGCAGCTTGGCAGCAACCTGCAAGGTGTGTGTTACGTGCTCGACGAGCCAACGATTGGCCTGCACCCGCGTGACAACAAAATTTTGCTCAGCGCTCTGGGTAAATTGAGCGAGCGCGGCATCACGCTGGTGGTGGTCGAGCACGACGAAGACACAATTCGCCGCGCCGACAACATCATTGACATCGGCCCCGGCGCAGGCAAGCGCGGTGGCAGGTTGGTGGCGCAGGGCAGTGCGGCGGAATTGTCTGCTGTGCCTGATTCGCTGACTGGGCGTTACCTTGCGAACCCTTTGATCCACCCGCTGCATGCGCGGCGCGAAACCGAGTTGCCCCTCACCCCAACCCTCTCCCCGCAAAGGGAGAGGGGGCAAGAGGATTCGCTCCCTCTCCCGCATGCGGGAGAGGGCAGGGGTGAGGGAGCTCCGGTCAAACCCATCAGCAAAGCAAAAGCCGCTAAACAAAAAGCCGCAGCCCTGATAGCCAACGCAGCATCAGCCAGCGCCCTCCATAACGCCGCCCCACAAGCAGCCAGCAAACACACCTCCTGGCTAACCGTCACCAAAGCCGATCTGCACAACCTCCAAGACGTGACGATTGACGTGCCGCTTTTCAGATTGGTAGCCGTCACAGGCGTATCAGGCTCAGGCAAATCAACCCTGGCGCGCGACGTGCTGCTCACCAACGTCCATGCCGCCGTCATGCAGCGCTCGACCAAGGCCGGCCGCGACATGGACGACGCAGGCAAGCACCCCGTGTGGACGGGCTGCGAAGGCATTGCAGGCTACCGCGCAGTTGACCGCGTGCTGGAAGTAGACCAGACCCCCATCGGCAAAACCCCGCGCTCCTGCCCCGCCACCTACATCGGCTTCTGGGACACGATTCGCAAACTGTTTGCTGACACGCTGGAGGCCAGAGCAAGGGGTTATCAAGCGGGGCGCTTCAGCTTCAACACCGGCGAAGGCCGCTGCCCGACCTGCGAAGGCGCGGGCGTACGCACCATTGGCATGAGTTTTTTGCCGGATGTGAAAGTGCTGTGCGAAACCTGCCACGGTGCGCGCTTTAACCCCGAGACACTGGCCGTCACCTGGCGCGGCAAAAGCATAGGC
>JANOWB010000344.1:0-15553 GCA_031417695.1 Polaromonas sp. | reverse complement strand
CCGGCATGATCGCTGGCAAGATGACCAAGACCAACACGCTGGGCTTTGTGGGTTCGTTCCCGATTCCTGAAGTGCTGCGCAACATCAATGCCTTCACGCTGGGCGCGCAGTCGGTCAACCCGAAAATCAAGACGCGTGTGGTGTGGGTAAACAGCTGGTTTGACATTCCAAAAGAGACCGAAGCGGCTCAAACGCTGATCAACGGCGGCGCTGACGTGTTGCTGCAAAACACCGACTCCACCGCAGTGCTGCAAACCGCTGAAAAAAACGGCAAGTACGCGTTTGGTTGGGACTCAGACATGAGCGCGTTTGCACCTAAAGCCCATTTGGGTTCAGCCATTGTTGACTGGAGCAACTACTACAAAAAGTCGGTTAAAGAAGCCATGGACGGCAGCTGGAAGGGCGACACCGTGACCCGTTGGGGTATTGCTGAAGGCCAGAATGACCTGATCAAAATCAACGACGCCGTGCCAGCAGAAACCAAAACTAAACTTGACGAAATCAAGGCCGCGATCAAAGGCGGTACGTTTGAAGTGTTTACTGGTCCTATCGTCGACAACGCAGGTAAAGAACGTTTGGCTAAAGACACCAAAGCTGACGATGACTGGCGCGGCAAGGTCGACTTCTACGTCAAAGGCGTTGAAGGCAAGATCCCAGCAGGCAAGTAAAGGCCCATTTGAAGAGCTGCACTGCGGTGCGCTTTTTCTGAATCAGGGATTGCGGGCCGCTGGCGCGCAATCCCTTTTTTATTCAACAGGACAAACGCATGCACGAAAAATCGCTTTGGCATCCGGTAGGCAAGCTCACTGACTTGGCCAGTGGCCCGCATGCGGTGGTGGTACTGGGCGAAGACGTGGTGGTGTGGCAATTACCCGGCGGGCAATATCAAGCCTGGGCTGACCGCTGCCCCCACCGCGGCACCAAGTTATCGCTTGGCCGCGTTGCAGATGGCCGCCTGGAATGCGCTTACCATGGCTGGCAATTTGCGCCGAGCGGCCAATGCCTGCATATTCCTGCGCTGCCAGATTTTGCGCCACCGCCGTCGCAAAAAGCTTGCACGTACGCGGCGCAAGAAGCTTATGGCTTGCTGTGGGTGCAATTGGTAAAGCCAGAAATCAACCAGACGGCGGTGCCACTTTTTGCTGCTGAAAATGACGAGCGACTTCGCAAAGTGAACTGCGGGCCATACATGGTGAATGCCAGTGCGCCGCGAATTGTTGAAAACTTTTTAGACCTGTCGCATTTTGCGTTTGTGCACGAGGGCTGGCTGGGCACGCGTGAGGCTGTTGCGGTGCCGCACTATGAAGTTACCGCCACGGCTACGGGGGTGTTGGCCACTGGGTGCAAGGCGGTGCAGCCGCGCTCGTCTGTGCACGCTACCGGTAACGCCATGGTGGAGTACACCTACGAAGTAGTGAGCCCCTATGCGGCGGTGCTGACCAAAGTACCCGAGGCCGGGAGTACGGCGGTGGCCGATTTGCGGGAATCGATTGCTCTGTTTGTCTGCCCGGTTACGCCGGAGACCAGTGTGGTGTGGATTCGCATGGCCATGAACGATTTTGAATCGCCCGATCAAAAATTAATCGATTTTCAAAACACCATTTTTGGGCAAGACCAGCCCATATTGGAATCGCAACGCCCCAAGCGCCTGCCTTTAGCGGCCGGGGCCGAGCTGAGTTGCGCGGCTGACCGCATGTCTGTGGCCTACCGCCGGTTTTTAGTAGATGCCGGCATTACCTTTGGAGTGTGCTGATGAATGCAGTCAAACCCGTTTTAAATAATCGTTTGCCCGATCTATTGCGCGCCATGCCAAAGGCCGAGCTGCACATTCACATCGAAGGCTCGCTAGAACCCGAATTGATTTTTGCGCTGGCCCATCGCAACGGCATCAGCCTGCCGCATACCAGCGTTGCGGAGCTTCGTAAAGCCTATGCCTTTAGCAACTTGCAGAGCTTTTTAGATATCTACTATGCCGGCGCCAGCGTGCTGCTCAAAGAGCAAGATTTCTACGACATGGCCTACGCCTATTTTGTAAAAGCAGCGCTCGATAACGTAGTGCACGCCGAATTGTTTTTTGACCCGCAAACGCACACGGCGCGCGGCGTGAGTATGCAAACCGTCGTCGACGGCCTGCACCGGGCCTGCGTTGACGCCAAGAAAAACTTGAACGTTAGCGGGCTGCTGATCATGTGTTTTCTGCGCCACCTGAGCGAGCAGGACGCCTTTGAAACGCTGGAGCAAGCGCTGCCGTACCAGAGCAAAATTATCGGCATTGGCCTGGACTCAGGTGAAGTCGGCAATCCGCCTGAAAAGTTCGCACGGGTATTTGAGCGCTGCCGTGCGCTGGGTTTTCGCCTGGTTGCCCATGCGGGTGAAGAAGGCCCGCCTGCTTATGTCTGGACGGCGCTTGATGTGCTCAAGGTTGAGCGCATTGACCATGGCGTGCAGTCCAGCAAAGACGCTGCGCTTATTCAGCGTCTGGCCTCTAGCGGCATCGCGCTCACGGTTTGCCCGCTGTCTAACCTAAAGTTGTGCGTGTTTCCAGATTTGGCGAGCCATAACCTTGGCCAGCTTTTGGATGCGGGCTTGGCGGCTACGGTTAATTCTGACGATCCGGCCTATTTTGGCGGCTATATGAATGAGAACTTTACGCAGACCTTTGCCGCAACTGGTCTTAATTCACAGCATGCCTACACGCTGGCACGCAACAGCTTTAATGCCAGCTTTATCGATGCATCAGCCAAGGGCCGGTACATCGACCAGCTGGACGCTTGCTTTGCCAGTTTTGCCTAGCGCGCAGGCACCCAGGTTTGCAGGCGCGGCAGCATCAGCTTGTAGGGTGCCAGTAGCACGGTGGCCATCAGGCATTTGATGGCAAGGTCGCCGGCGGCCAGCGTCAGCCAGTCAAGCCCGCTGCCGTAAAAAGCCAGAAAAAAGAACAGGCTGGTGTCGACCAGCGACGCGACCAACGAGCCGATCAGCGGCGCTTTCCACCAAGCCAGTGCGCGCAAACGGCTAAATGCAGTGATGTCGAGCAATTGCCCCACAATAAACGCGATGCCGGACGCAACGGCGATTCGCCATGGCGCCAAGCCAAGCGACACCACGACGGCAATCGCAAAACCGGCCCACGCTACACGGCGCGCAGCATGCGCACCGACGGCGCGATTAGTCAGGTCAGTAACCAAAAATGCAACGGGAAACGTAAATGCGCCCCAGGTCAGCCAGCTGTTCAAAGGGAACTGCACAAGATAGTTCGATGAAACCACCACCACCATCATGGCCACGATGGGCAGCCACAGTTGGGTAAGGGTGGGGGTTTTAGTGGGGCTAGGGGTGTTGGTGTTGTTAAAAGTCATGGTCAAGATTATCGCCGAGCGCCCTAGAGCGCGGCTTTTCGCTGTTTTAGTTGGTAAGCTGTAGTTGCCATGAAAGCTTACCGCGCCGCTCTTCTTCGTTTTAATGACAGACCCGAGCCGGGTGCCGCGCACCCGGTAGCCCTGTACGACGCTGACGGCTTGCTGGTCGTGGGGCCAAACGCAGCGGGCCAACAGGTCGTGCAAGCGGTTGGCAGTTATGCCAGCTTGGCGGCTGACTTTGCTCGTGTGCCAACCGAGCACTTGCCGGGCCGCATTCTTGCCCCGGGTTTTGTCGATATGCATGTGCACTACCCGCAGCTAGATGTGATTGGCTCGCCCGCAGACGGGCTGCTGCCGTGGCTTGAAAACTATACTTTCCCACAAGAAAAGCGCTTTGTAGACCCCGAATACTGTGCGCAAGCAGCTCTTTTCTTTATAGCAGAACTGCTGCGCAATGGTGTCACCACAGCACTGACTTTTTGCTCGTCGCACCCGCAGTCGGTGGATGCTTTCTTCAGCCAAGCGCAAAAAAGCGGTTTGAGAATGATGGCAGGCAAGGTGCTGATGGATCAACACGCGCCCGATGGTGTGCGCGACGAAACTGAGCAAAGCCTTATCGACACCGAGGCACTGATTAAAAAATGGCACGGCGTCGATCGCTTGGGATATGCCATTACGCCCAGGTTTGTGCCCAGCTGCAGCGCGGCCCAGCTGCGCGGCGCAGGGGAGTTGGCGGCCAAATACACCGACGTGTGGATTCAGTCCCACGTTGCTGAAAACTTCGACGAAATCGCTTGGGTGCGCCGGCTTTACCCACAGGCGCGCAGCTATTTAAGCGTGTACGACCAGTTCGGTTTGCTTCGGCCACGCGCGGTGTATGCGCACTGCATTCACCTTGATGACACTGACCGCGCGCTGCTGCGATCCACAGGCGCAGCCGCTGCTGTCAGCCCCACCAGCAATCTTTTTTTGGGCAGCGGTTTTTTTGACTACGTCAGCGCCGACCGGGCCGGGCATTTGTACGGCTTAGCCAGCGACGTTGGCGGCGGAACCAGCTTTAGCCCGTTTCACACCATGCTGGCGACCTATTACGTGGGCCGCGAGGGGCAGACTAAAACGGCGCTGTCGTTGTCGCCGCAGCAGCTGTGGTGGCAGCACACCGCTGGCGCGGCCAACGCGCTGGGCTTGCGTGGCGTCATCGGTAATTTGCAGGTCGGCTGCGAAGCTGATTTTGTTGTGCTCAACCCAAAAGCGACGCCGCTTTTAGCTCGTAAAACAGCGCAAGCCAGCAACCTGGATGAGTTGCTGTTTGCAATGATTGTGCTGGGCGATGACCGGTTGGTTGAAAAGACCGTGATTGCAAAAACCACTACCCAGCATTTAACTTAGCTTGCCATTGCGGCTTGGTTGTATTTTTCCTAACAGCCCGCACGAGTCCGCTCGGCTTCTGCATCCCGCCGTTGGCGACTCCAGTTTTCCATGTCTGTGACGCTTCCTCCGGTGCGTTGGCTGGCTTTGATAGCGTCTATTCTTGCTGTTAATCCGCTACACAGTGCGCTGCTGCTAGCCATTTTGCCAGATGCGCCGATAGAGCCTTGGGTCTTTTCCGATGACTGCGTTGCGCCCCCAGCTACAGAAGTTTGGCCACCAACAGCCGCCGTTTCTTTGCCCTGCAGCTTTACCCCTGCAGCAATTAGGCTTGCCGCAAGCGCAGCTTGTTTTTTGGCTTCCATGCAGTCTGCCTCAATGGCGGCGCGGACGTCAACTGCAGACCCGCGAGGCTTTTGATAAACGGCCAGAATCAGGTCTTTTTCTTCTTCGGCCCGGTTGGCATCTAGCCCCTTGGTAGCGACGTCGGCGATCAGTTTGTCCGCTAAGGTTCCAGATTGCCTGGCCCAAACGATTTTTTGGGAATCGTTGCCGCGCTGCTTGCACTGCTGGTCAGCGATTTGACCTACAGAGCCAGTTGCCGGTACGCTTGCTGCGCCTACATTGCGAACTTCTTTGCTGGGCTGCGCGGTGTCGCAAGGTCGGTCTTGGTAAACGCTGCCGCACCGATAGGTTTTTTGTGCGTGCGCCGAGACGCTAAAAAGCAGGCCCACCGACGTAAAAATCAATCCAAGCCATTGGGTATATTTCATGCGTTGCTTTATTTAGTTTGATACGCCGCTGAATGAAACTTGCACCTTATTCAGCCACTTGAAAGGACGATCTGAGCCCGCTTGGACATAATTTTACAGGTGCGATTCCTTGGCCCGGTTCGGCGCGTTTTTTGTGTTAAAAACGGCTTTTCCCGGTGCTAAACTGACCTTTTAGCCAATAAATACGGGCGCAAACAGCTATTAATACAGTAGCAAATTATGCTTAACGGGACAGTTTCTTCTCGCGCAAATGCGCAGCCAAGCCGCAATACCCGCCCTTGATTAAAAGATCGCTTTCAAGTTTTGCCGGTATCAGCCGCTCTTTCAGGTCGGCTGCTGCCTTATTGCCCTGGGACTGCCGCACGAAGCTTATCGTTTCTTCAAATTTAGAAACCGTGATCCGGCACGGGTCAACGACTTCAAAGCTGGGTAATTTGGGAAGCGAATCTACTTGGGCCGCCCCTGGAAACGCCGGAACGCAGCAGGTGAACACTGACCAAAACAGCTTGTTGTAGGTGTGTGACGTCCGCATGATCTTGTCCTTTCTGTAAAAAAGTTTAGCCGACATTCGGAACTTCGAAAATGGCAAATTTCAACCACGTTTTAGGCTATCCATGAGGGGCTGAGCATCGATTCCGGCTCACCCGTCGTTGGCTTGCCTACAATGCGTGCAGGAGTGAAACATGAGCATCAAAAGCGACAAATGGATACGCCGCATGGCAGAAACCACCGGCATGATCGAGCCGTTCGAGCCTGGGCAAATCCGCGAGGCTGACGGTAAAAAAATCATCAGCTACGGCACGTCTAGCTACGGCTACGACATTCGGTGCGCGCCAGAATTCAAGGTGTTCACCAACATTCACAGTACGGTGGTTGACCCGAAAAACTTTGACGAAAAAAGCTTTGTTGATTTTTCAGGTGACAGCTGCATCATTCCGCCCAACAGCTTTGCGTTGGCCCGCACGCTCGAGTACTTTCGTATTCCGCGCAACGTGCTGACGATTTGCCTGGGCAAAAGCACCTACGCGCGATGCGGCATCATCGTCAACGTCACGCCGTTTGAGCCTGAATGGGAAGGCTACGTCACGCTCGAATTTTCAAACACCACGCCGTTGCCCGCCAAAATTTATGCTGGCGAAGGCTGCGCCCAGGTGCTGTTTTTTGAAAGCGACAAAGACGACGTGTGCGAGACGTCTTACAAAGACCGCGGCGGCAAATACCAAGGGCAGGTTGGGGTGACGTTGCCCAAGGCATGAGCCAGAGCTTGGCCGAGAAGCTTGGGAGCTGGTAGGGCGATTGACGGCGCTTTGAGCTGAATCTGCTAACCTTTGATTTTTGCAAATTCAACTGAAAGGCCCGTCATGATTAAACCCATACCCACCAGCGTCAACATGCAAGAACAACTGGTCAGCGACATTAAATCGGTGATCTCTGAAGCTGAAGAAATGCTGGGCGCTACCGCTGATCAGGCCGGGGAAAAAATCGCTAATTTGCGAGTTCGGATTCAAGCGCGATTAAAAGACGCCAAGGCCCGTTTGGCTGAGGCTGAGGAGGTTTTGGTGGCCAAAACCAAGGCCGCTGCCCGCGCTACAGACGACTACGTGCACGAATCGCCTTGGACTGCAGTGGGCATTGCTGCAGGTGCAGGCTTGTTGATCGGCTTGCTGATTGGTCGCCGTTGAGCTTTCACTAACCGACCGTAAAGCTCGCTGCCCTTATGCTGGCTACGCTTAAAAACATTGCCGTCACGCTGGCGGTCATGCTGCAAACGCGGCTGGAGCTGCTGGGCAATGAGCTGCAGGTTCAAAAACTGCTGGTGGCCCGGCAATTGGGTTTGGGGCTGGCACTGGTGTTTTTTGTTGGCCTGAGCGTGCCAATGGCTGTTGGCTTGGCAGTAGCGATATGGTGGGACCAGCGGGTGGTGGTGCTAGCGATCAGCTGCGGCGTTTGCGTGTTAGTTGCGCTGTGGTGTTATTTGGCATTGCGCCGCACATTGAGCACCACTGACGCCATGTTTGCTGCCAGCCTGGCCGCGCTTAAGGGCGATATTGCCTTGCTTAAATCTGCAGTCACACAAGTTGGTGCTGGGTCTGGCGTGGGCACTACCAATGAGCATGACCACAGGTAAGCTGCGCGGCGCTAGTCAGTTGCAGCTACTGGCCGAGCAACGCGGGCGCTTGCTTGAGCGGATAGCCCAGCAGCGTGCGGTGCTGCAAGTGCAATGGGCTCCGTTGCAGCGCACGGCCGACCAGGGTGACCGAGTCATCGCGGCTGCGCGAGGTGCCCTGCGTTACGTGCAGGCGCACCGCGCGACGTTCACGCTGGCCTTAGCCGTGACCTGCGCAGCATTTGTTTTGGTGAAACCTGGGCGTTCGTTTCGGCTGCTAAAACGAAGTATTGTGGTGTGGCGAGGCTGGCGCGCGCTGCAGTCGGCGCAGGTTTTCGTGCCGGGCTCTTTGTGGGCTACGGCGTTTAATTTGGTTCGCCGCCGGTTTTTGCCGGCAGTGGCTAAATAGATTTCTACTCTTTAAGGTGATGTGATGGATGAAGACGAGCGTTGTTGCGGCACGGGCACTTGCCTGATCAATGCAGAAGGCGTGTGTTGGTGTGGTCAGCGCTGGGACGGCCAAAAAATGTGTTTTGCTGAGCGCAGCAGCCCGGCGCTAGAAGCAGGCCCACTGGAGCCAGTAAAAGCACCCAGCCGTGCTGACTGATTTCGCGTCATGATGAATTGGCGCAACGCTTATCAGCCTAACAACCCCTTGTTTTGGATGATGATGACCGTCAATGGTTTGTCGTTGGTGCTGGGGTGGATCACGCAAACCCGCACGCTGAATGTGTGGGCCGCTTTGCTGGTGGGGTGTTTCGCCATCGGCAATGCGGTGCTGGGCACATGGCTGCTGTGGCGGTTGGTGTCAAATTCGCCCCCACCCGCAGCGCCCCAAGACGCCCCGCCTAACTGAGTGCGCCAGCGCTGCGTGCAATGTCTTGCCGCGTGTTCAGTGCACACACGCAGGCTGCGCGCAAGCCGCGAATCATGTCATTCAAAGCCAGGTGGGGCGTGCCTTGTTCGGGCAGGTAAGGCACATGAATAAAGCCCCCGCGGGGTACCTGCAACCGGCTGCGCTTTGATTGGGTGTTGGCTGCAGATGCAATAGCTGCGGCATGCAACTGATGCATCAGCGCGTAAAAAACATGATTGCAAACAAAGGTGCCAGCGGTTTGCGAAATCTCTGCGGGCACGTCCTCGTTTTCAATCGCCTGCTGCATGGCTTTGATGGGCAGCGTACTGAAATAAGCAGCCGGCCCCCGCTTGATGACTGGCAAGTCGACTGGCTGCGCGTCGGCGTTGTCGGCGATGCGAGCGTCTTGAATGTTGATAGCCACGCGCTCCAGCGACAAGGCGCTGCGCCCGCCCGCTTGCCCCACAGCAATCACCAGCGCGGGTTGGTGTTGGCGAAGTAGGCGCTTAAGCACTTTGGTCGATGCGGCAAACTCTGTTGGCAATTGGGCAGCGACTACTTGGTGGCCGCCAACGGCCTCACCGTGCAGCGCCTGCACCGCTAGCCAGCTGGGGTTGACGGTGTCTCCGCCAAAGGCATCAAACCCGGTGAGCAAAATGGTGGGTAGCGCGGGCGCAGTTGGCACTCGGGTTTTAGATTTATCGAGTTCGGTCGTACGCACCCGCTTATTGTGCAGGTTTGCCCGCCGCAATTTCAGTTGGTGACCATCGCCCCGGTTTTTCCATCGAACTTAATGGTCACTACTTTGCCGCTTTGCCCCGGAAAGTTGTTGAGCGCCGCTCGCACTAAAAACGGCAGCACGGTGGTCAGCTCTTCAATGTCGCCTTCATAAACAACGCGCGACTCAAACACGGCCCGCGGCTTACCAGCGTTGCCCGCCGATGCCGCCGTATCCAGCAGCCGCAGCCGCAAATTGCTAACTCGCACGCTGCGCACCACCGTGCGGTCGCCCACATAACGGCTGCCAAACGGATCAGACGCCCAGAACCCTCCAAACACATTGCCCGCCGCGTCGCGGTAAGGCGGGTGGTACAGCAAATTGTCTTGGTAGACCGGCTGCCGGTAGGTGCGGTTGCGGGTGCCATTGCCGGTCACCACGTCCACCTGAAAGCGCCCTAACTGCCCGGGTGGTGCCCGCTTTAGCGCAAGCTTTTCAAGCTCAACCTGAATGGTTTTTTCATACGACTGCTGCTCAAGGTCGTTCATCGCATCGGCCGGCCGGATAAAACTGAAGCTGGCCCCGGCAGTGTCACTGGGCCACTGGTTAAAGCTGGTGACTTTTGTAGTGATGTGGCTGGCGCAGGCGGCTAGCAGTGCGAGTGTCGCGGCAGCCATCGGCCAAAGAAAAAACCTGGGTTTAGTGAAGTTCATAAACAATCAGACTCACCGCCATGGCGTTTGTTCCGCATTGAGTTGCGGCTCTAGTACAGTCGGAGTTGCACGGAGTAAACCAATGGCACAACGAGTATTTAAAATAGGCAACGGGTACAACGCTGTAACTAACTGCTACCCGTCAGGCAACACAAATGCTGCGGCGTCAGGACTGGCTGGCGCCACCACAACACATCAGGAGACACCATGAAATGGGAAGGCAATCGCGAGTCAAGCAACGTTGAAGACCGGCGCGGCGAGGCCGGCTCGGGCGGTGGCGGTGGCGGTTTGGGCGGCCTGATCGGCGGACGCGGCATTGGCGTGGGTACGATTGTTGTGGCTTTGCTAGGTGGCTGGATATTCGGTATCAATCCCCTCACCATCATCAGCATGTTGAGCGGCGGCGGTGCGCCCACTGCCCAAGTTGCCCAGCAAGGGCCCGCCCAGCGGCCACCGGCCGACGACCGCATGGCCAAATTTGTAGGCACTGTGCTGGCCGACACCGAAGATGTCTGGAAAGACGTGTTCACCAAAGGCGGCGCCACTTACAAAGAGCCGCGTTTAGTGTTGTTCAGGGGCAGCACTGGCACGGGCGGCTGCGGCGCTGGGCAGTCGGCGATGGGCCCGTTTTATTGCCCGGCAGACCAAAAGGTATACATCGACTTGGCGTTTTACGAAACGCTGACCAAGCGCTTGGGCGCACCGGGCGACTTTGCGCAGGCCTACGTAATTGCGCATGAAGTTGGCCACCACGTGCAAAACCTGCTGGGTATCAGCGACAAAATGGATCAAATGCGCAGCCGGGTCAGCAAAACCGAGTTTAACTCGCTGAGCGTACGGCTTGAGTTGCAAGCCGATTGCTTTGCGGGCGTGTGGGCCCACCTTGCGCAAAACCAGCGGCAAATTTTGCAGCAGGGCGACGTAGAAGAAGCCATGAACGCAGCCGCCAAAATTGGCGACGACGCGCTGGCGCGGTCTGCTGGCGGGGCAGTGGTGCCCGAGAGTTTTACCCACGGCACCAGCGCCCAAAGGCAACGCTGGTTTGACAACGGCCTGAAAAACGGCAGCGTGAAAGCTTGCGACACGTTTTCAGCCAAAAACCTGTAAAAACAGTGCTTTTTAAGCACTAAATTGGCATTTAAGTCAATAAATACGGGCGTTAGCAGCTATTAATAATGTAGCGCCTTGTTGTTGTCGATTTCAGGGTGAGTTGACTCAATTGCGCTGCGCACGGTTGGCAACAACCTGTTAGGCAGCAAAAACCCTCAAGATGCGACAATAGAGGTCTATATGACCTCTTCATTTTCAAATCTTTCCCTGGCCCCCCAGTTGGCCCGCGCCGTAGCCGAGATGGGCTACGAAACCATGACGCCTATTCAAGAGCAAGCCATCCCGGTGGTGCTTGAAGGCAAAGACGTGATGGGTGCTGCGCAAACAGGCACCGGTAAAACCGCCGCTTTTGCCCTGCCGCTGCTGCAGCGCATGATGAAGCACGAAAACGCGTCGACGTCGCCAGCTCGCCACCCGGTGCGCGCGCTGGTGTTGTTGCCCACGCGTGAGCTGGCCGTGCAGGTTGCCGAGCAGGTTGAGCTTTACGCCAAGTACACCAACCTGCGCAGCGCGGTCGTTTTCGGCGGCATGGACATGAAACCGCAAACGCTGGCGCTAAAAGCCGGCGTTGAAGTGCTGGTGGCCACACCCGGGCGCCTGCTGGACCACATTGAAGCCAAAAACGCGGTGCTGAACCAAGTTGAGTACGTCGTGCTGGACGAAGCCGACCGTATGCTGGACATTGGCTTTTTGCCCGATCTGCAGCGCATTTTGAGTTACCTGCCCAAGCAGCGAATCACGCTTTTGTTTTCGGCTACCTTCTCGCCAGAAATCAAACGCCTGGCATCAAGCTATTTGCAAGACCCGGTAACGATTGAAGTTGCCCGTTCTAACGCCACGGCATCTACGGTAGAGCAGCACTTTTACAGCGTGAGCGCAGACGACAAACGCCGCGCGCTGCACCAAATTCTAAAAACACGCGGCATGAAGCAAGCGTTTGTCTTCGTCAACAGCAAGCTGGGCTGCGCCCGCTTGGCGCGGTCGCTTGAAAAAGAGGGTTTAAAAACCACCGCGCTGCACGGCGACAAAAGCCAGGACGAGCGCCTGAAAGCACTCGAAGCCTTCAAAAGCGGAGAGGTCGACTTGCTGGTGTGCACCGATGTAGCCGCTCGCGGCCTGGACATCAAAGACGTGCCAGCCGTGTTTAACTTTGACGTGCCCTTTAATGCTGAAGACTACGTTCACCGCATTGGCCGCACAGGCCGGGCAGGCGCATCAGGCCTTGCAGTGAGTTTTGTGGCCAGCAGCGACCAACGCTTGGTCACTGACATTGAAAAACTCATCAAAACCAAAATCGAGCTGGAGCCCATGGTGTTTGATGAAGATCAAGCGCCAACGGGTCGCATCAACGACGGCAGGCGCATGTACCGCGAAGCCGACGGTGCACCGCCCCGTGACGCCGCCCCGCGCGAGCACCGCGAGCCAAGGCCCTTCAGGGAGCGACGCGAAGCACCACCGCATCGCCAAGCAGCAGCGCCACGTGACCCGTTTTTCGACCAGCCGTACGAGTCCACGGCAGCACCCGATGCGCAACCGGCTTGGGAAGCTGCTGCCAAAGCTGCACCCGCACGCAGCGGTGTGTCGGCCAATATCAAACCGAAGAAAAAAATCGCTGCGCTGTTCAAAATCAGTGCTTGATCAAGCTGCGTAGCGCAGTCTTCTGCACGGAAGACTTCAGCCACTACCTCACACTCGTCAGCCGCAGCTTACGAGCTGCCAAGCCCCTGTCTGGTGGCAACTGTCACGGTCACTGTCTATGCTGGCAACATGATCGTGAAAGCCGCTCGGCGCGTTTATTTACCACTGTGGCTTGCAGTTAAGCAATGGCTAGATGCCGATGGCCTTCGCATGAGTGCCGCCATGTCTTTTTACGGCATTCTCAGCCTGGCGCCGCTGCTGGTTTTACTGGTGGCAGTGCTGGGCTGGTGGCTGGACCGCACTTTTATCGAAACCAGTTTGGTGAACCAGATCAGCAGCGTGATTGGCGAGCAGGGCGCACAAGTTGTCAAGCAAGCTATTGCCAGCGCAAAAGAGCCGTCTGAGGGCATTGCTGCTTCACTGATTGCCTTTGTGTTGTTATTGTCTGGTGCTACGGGTGTCTTCGCCGAGCTGCAAGACGCTTTTGAGCGGCTGTGGCGGCAAGGCAGTGGCCTGGCGCCCACTCAAAAGTGGTGGTACAGCGCCACGCTGCGGCTGCGCGGTGTGGCGTACATATTGGCGTTTGGTTTTTTGCTGTTGATTTCGCTGGTGGTGTCGACCGCTTTGGGGCTGGTGTCGTCTTGGGTTGGCGGCTATTTGCCGATTGAAAAAATTGCGTTTGGCATTAACGAAATTTTTTCGTTTGTGTTTTGCGTGGCGCTTTTTGTAGCGCTAATGCGTATGAGCGCTGGTCCTAAACCGTCGCTTCGCTACCTGGTGATGGGCGCCGCAGCAGGCGCCGTGTTGTTTGCCGTCGGCAAGCATTTAATGGCGCTGTATTTATCTACTGCTGCTGTGGTTTCTGCTTATGGAGCGGCGGGGTCGCTGGTCGTGATTTTGATGTGGATTTATTTCTCATCCGCCGTGCTGCTGCTGTCGGCCAGCATGGCGCGGGCTTGGTGTGATGCCGGACAACTCCAACCTAGACCCCAGCCCCAATCGCAGCCGAAGATTGCTTAGCGAAGCTTATTGCGCGGGCTTTTGCGCCTGCTCGCAGGCTATTTGAACCAGCTCAAACTCCCCTGGCGATTGGCCTAATTTGGCCGCAGACAGGCAGCCGCCCCACACGCAGCCTGTGTCTAGTGCCAGCGTGTTTTGATGCATCGCCCCGCCCGCATTTAAAGTCGACCAATGCCCAAAAGCAATGGGCTGGTTTTGGGTAACCCGGCCGGGCACGTCAAACCAGCGCAAGTAGCCCGGTGGCGCTTCGGCCAAACCGCCTTTGGTCACGAATTCCATTTGTCCGTCTGGGGTACAAAACCGCAGACGGGTCAAGGCGTTGACGATCACGCGCAGGCGCTCGGGGCCTTGCAGGTCGTTGGTCCATTTATTCGGCGTGTTGCCAAAAACTGTCGACAAAAAATCTTTAAAGTCTGAAGCGCGCAAGGCCTGCTCCACTTCGCCTGCCAATGCGAGGGTTTGCTCAGTTGTCCATTGCGGCAACACTCCAGCGTGCACCATCAGCCAGCCACTTGTTTGCAGCGCCAGCGAGCGGTGTCGCAGCCAATGCAGAAGGTTATTGCAGTCAGGCGCTGCCAGCACGCCAGCCAGCGTATCGTTTTTGCCGCCCGGGCGAATACCCTGCCACACTGCCAATAAATGCAGATCGTGATTGCCAAGCAAGCACTGGGCAGCATTGCCCAGCGCGCTCAGCCGGCGAAGCACGGCCAGCGAGTCTGGCCCGCGATTAACCAGGTCGCCCAACAAGTAGAGGGTGTCTTGGCTGGGTGAAAAATTGATCTCATCAAGCAAACGCCCTAGAGCCGCGTCGCAACCTTGCAGGTCGCCAATCAAGTACAGTGACATGTGTTTATTTTGCTTGAAGAACAAGACCAAGACTCATGGATTTTTTGCTAATCGCTTTTTTAACGCTGCTGAACGGTGTGTTTGCCATGTCCGAAATGGCGTTGTCGTCTAGCCGCAAAGCCCGGCTCACGGCCATGGCGGAGTCAGGTGATAAAGGCGCAGAAGCGGCGTTGGGCCTGCTAGACAACCCGACCCAGTTTTTATCGTCGGTACAGGTCGGCATCACCTCTATCGGCATGCTTAACGGCATTATTGGCGAGGCTGCTTTTAGTGGTGATTTGTCGGTGTGGCTGCAAAGCCTGGGCATGCCGCTGCGAGCCGCTGAAATTTCGGCTACTGCGCTGGTGGTGGCCATCATTACTTACATCACCATCGTGTTTGGCGAGCTGGTGCCCAAGCGCATTGGCCAGCTGTACCCTGAAACTGCAGCGAAATTGGTAGCACGGCCCATGATGTGGGTGGCGAGCGTGGCCAAACCGTTTGTCAAATTGCTGTCGTTCAGTACACAAGGCGTGCTCAAGCTTTTGCGCATTGACAATTCCGCTGGCCGGGCGGTAACTGAAGAAGAAATTACCGCCAGCCTGGAAGAAGGCGTAGACGCCGGGCTGATAGAAGAACACGAACACCAAATGGTGCAAAACGTGTTTTTGCTTGACGACCGTTTGCTTACTTCTTTAATGCTGCCGCGCACAGACATTGAATGGCTGGATGCTTCTTATTCGGTGACTGAGGCGATTCAAAAAGTGGGCGCTAGCGGGCATTCGTGGTACCCCGTTTGCCGTGGCAGCCTGGACGACGTGGTGGGCGTGGTCAGCGTGGGCAAACTGCTGGCTGCACGGGGCGCCGCCGACCAGCCAAGCGACGAACGAATTGGCGCGTTGGTGGTAGCCGCCGTGTTTGTGCCTGAAACGCTAACGGGCATGGAACTGCTCGAGCAATTTCGGGCCAAGTCCACTCGCATGGTGTTCGTGGTCGATGAATACGGTGTGGTGCAAGGCCTGGTCACGCCGCTCGACATGCTGGAGGCGATTACCGGCGAACTGCA
>JANOWB010000343.1:0-1932 GCA_031417695.1 Polaromonas sp. | reverse complement strand
TTGCGTGACGGTTTGTTTTCGGCGGTCAAGAGCTTTATCGAATTGCACAGCCTGCTGCCCAAAGGCGTCAAGCTCCTCCCCGAAGATGTGTTTGCACGCGCCAGCTATGTATTGAGCGCCAAAGTGCTTGACCCGCAATTTCAGGGGCAAATCAAAGAACGCTTGAACTCGCGTGACGCAGTGCGGCTGGTGTCTAGCTATGTGCGCCCGGCGCTCGAACTGTGGTTAAACCAGCACGTAGACTACGGCAAAAAATTGGCCGAGCTGGCGATTCGCGCTGCTCAAACCCGTCAAAAAGCAGGCCAGAAAGTCGAAAAACGCAAGGGCTCCGGAGTAGCCGTTTTGCCTGGCAAATTGACCGATTGCGAAAGCAAAGATTTAGCACACAACGAAGTGTTTTTGGTTGAGGGCGATTCAGCCGGCGGCAGCGCCAAAATGGGCCGCGACAAGGAAAGTCAGGCCATATTGCCACTGCGCGGCAAGGTTTTGAACACGTGGGAAGTTGAGCGCGACCGGCTGTTTGCCAACACTGAAATTCACGACATTGCAGTTGCCATTGGTGTCGACCCACATGGCCCGAACGACACGCCTGATTTAAGCGGTTTGCGCTACGGCAAAGTGTGTATTTTGAGCGATGCTGATGTAGACGGCTCGCACATTCAGGTACTGCTGCTCACGCTATTCTTCAGGCATTTCCCGAAGCTGATTGACGCTGGCCATGTGTACGTTGCACGCCCGCCGCTGTTCAGGGTCGACGCGCCTGCGCGCGGCAAAAAGCCAGCTTCAAAAGCCTATGCGCTTGACGACGGCGAGCTGACCGCTATCTTGGACAAGCTTCGCAAAGAAGGCGTGCGCGAAGGCTCGTGGAGCATCAGCCGCTTCAAGGGCTTGGGCGAAATGAACGCGGAACAATTGTGGGAAACCACGCTTAACCCCGACACTCGCCGCCTGCTGCCGGTGCAGCTAGGCAACCAGAGCTTTGAGCAAACCGAGGGCTTGATCACCAAGCTGATGGGCAAAGGTGAAGCGGCTGCGCGCCGTGAGCTGATGGAGCTGCACGGCGACGCGGTTGAGGTGGACGTTTGATGTTGGCCGTTGCGCGTCAGGCCTTCAAATACATCGCTAAATGGCTATGTATGTTGGCTGTTGTGCTTGCATGCTCGCCCGCATTGGCCGACGTTTGGGGCTATGTCGACGCACAGGGCGTTGCCCATTTTTCAACTGAAAAGCTCGACGAGCGCTACCAGCTGTTTTTTAAAAGTGGCGAAAGTTTTGCGGCGGGCCTGGGCACCGACGCAGCGCCTGTACCCACAGCGCGGGGCAACTTGCCCGCCACAGGCGGTGGCCGTTCGCAAACCAAGTTGCTGGCGTTTTTTGATGTTTCACCCGGCTACAAAGCTGTCAAGCATTTGATCAAAGACGCCTCGGTGCAACACGGTATTGACTACGAACTGCTGCAAGCGCTGATTGCTGCTGAGTCCGGTTTTGACACGCACGCGGTGTCGCCCAAGGGCGCGGTCGGCTTGATGCAACTGATGCCGCCAACCGCAGAGCGCTACGGCGTTAAGGCCGATAAAAAAACGCCGCTGGCGCAAAAACTCACAGACCCCAAAACAAATATACGCGCCGGATCAACCTACCTGCGGGACTTGATCAAAATGTTTCCGGGCCAACTGGAGCTGGCGGTAGCGGCTTACAACGCCGGCGAAGGCGCTGTGCAGCGTGCAGGCAACAAAGTGCCGAACTACCCCGAGACCAAAAATTACGTCAAAACAGTCATGCAGATGTACGCGCATTTAAAACCACCAGGCGCTGTGCTGGACGCGCGAAAAGGCGGCCGTGTGCGCATGGAAATGATGGGCGGCACGCCGGGGCGAAACAACATGGTGCCGGCGTTGGTAACGATGCCAACTGCTGTTGCCGCGGCACCCG
>JANOWB010000342.1:0-2669 GCA_031417695.1 Polaromonas sp. | reverse complement strand
TAGCACCATCGCTGTTTAATGCGGCAAACGCTACATCGCTCAGGGCTTGAATATCAAAGGCTGCGCTGTTAAACGCAATACCCAAGTTCCCGATGGTGAAAAACTGCCCTGTATTGGGCGACACCGCTGGCGCAACGCCCTCGCGTGAGCCCTGCGTCACCAAAGCGCCAGTGGCGGCATCCAGCGCAAAGTTGGTGGTGATTTTGGTGTCGGCCTTGTTGTAGCTGTAAGCCGCACCAACGGCGATCGGTGATTTGCCAAAGTTCACGTCGCCCGCTGCATAGGCCAGCTTGCCGTCGGTTTGCACACCTTCAAGCGTTGCGTTGCCGTCTACAACAGCGCCAGTGTCGGGGTGTAAGCGCAGGTTTTGCCCGGTGTTGCTGACCACGCGAATGCGGTCAACAGTGGGGTTGAAGTCAAAGCCAAACTGCGTGCCTTCAAGTTTGACGGCAAACGGCGACCCGACGGCGGTAGCGGCTGCGGTGTCTTCATTGACGGTGTAAAGCCGACCGCTGCTGCCCAGCGCGTAAAGCTGATCTTTGGCCACGCGGTAGTCGATGCCCAGCAGCGTTTCGCCGGCCTGCAAACCCGTGATGTTTAGGGTCGCCAGAATGCGACCAGGTCGGCCGGCATTGAACTTGAGCAACTTGTTTGAAGCTGTTACCGCCACGGCTTTTTCAGCTCGTTCTGCGCCCTCAGGCTCGGGCATCATGGTGCTACAAGCGGCCAGGCAGGCGATTGCAAGTGTGGCAAGGCTCAATTTTGTGAAGGTAGCGGTGATCATGGCGGGTCTTTCTGTGGGGATAGGGTGGGAAGGTTCGGTTTTCTTATTACGGCCCAAAAACACAGCTGGATTCAAAATAAGGCGCACATCATTTGAAAATAGGTAGTTTTATGCACTAAACAAGCCCGTAGACTAATAAATACGGGCGCAAACAGCTATTATTTTAATAGTATTGAATCATCACCCTGAACACCCTAAGATGACCAAAAATAGGATCATCAGCAGACTGTTTTTAAGAAATTTATGCAACACGGACTAGCCCAAGCCAAAGCCCGCTTGAGCGAACTGATGCATTTGGTCGATGCGGGGCAAGAGGTTGTGATTGCCAAACACGGCCGGTCACGTTATCGGCTGGTGGCCGTATCAGCTCCGCAAACGCAAAACGCAGTCGATTTCTCTGTTGAAAAGCCGACCTGCAGCCTGAACGACCTGGCAGATGTGCTGGCAAGCTTTGGAGGCAATAGCCGCGCGCCGCGTCAGCTCAACTTCATGGAGCAATGGCGTGAAGGCGCTCGTTTCTAGAGCGAACGCAGTTTATGTTTTTGCGTTGGCACCAGCGTTGCGGCAGCCCTGTTGACCCAAGAGGCCATTAACCGATCGGCACTGGCACTCATCAATCGGCTCTTGGGCCAAGGCCTGCGGGGTGTTTGCAGCGACTGGACGTCGCAAGCCGGCGAGCCCTTGCATTCGTGGAGTTTTTGTCCGTGATTTGTAAGGACAAATCTCTTTTAACCAATTCTGGAACTTAAATTTCGACGTTGTCAATCAGCCGCGTATTGCCCAGCTTGGCCGCGCCCAGCACCACCAGCGGCTGCGTTGCCAGATCGCCCCAGGGCGGCATCAGGTCGGCTCGGCGGCGCACTGTCAGGTAATCGGGTTTCCAGCCGCGGCGGGCCAGGGCTTGCATAGCTTGGGCTTCCAGCGCGAGCAGGTCTTGCGGGGTCGCAGTTTTGGCCTCTAGGCCCAGTGCTTGCAGGGCTTTTGCCAACTCGGCAGCTTCTTGCCGCTCGGCCTCTTTTAAATACATGTTGCGTGACGACAAAGCCAAGCCATCGGCAGCGCGCTGGGTTTCACCCGCCAAAATCTCAATCGGTAACGCAAACTGTTGCACCATGCGGCGCACCACCATGACTTGCTGGTAGTCTTTTTTGCCAAAAGCTGCGACGCCGCCGGGCATGCCCGCGTACACGCATGAAAATAATTTCAACACCACCGTGCTCACGCCGATAAAAAAACCGGGCCTAAAGTGGCCTTCAAGAATGTCACCCAAGTCAGTTGCAGGGTGCACCTTGTAGGTTTGCGGCTCGGGGTACAGCTCTTTTTCGCGCGGGGCAAACAGCACGTTGCAACCGGCGGCCTCCAGCCGCTGGGCATCCGCATCGAGCGTACGTGGGTAGCTGTCAAAGTCTTCATGCGGCGCAAATTGCAGCCGGTTCACAAAAATGCTCGACACCGAAACGTCCCCCAGTGGCTTTGCTTCTTTGACCAGCGCAATGTGCCCGTCATGCAGGTTGCCCATGGTGGGCACAAAGGCGGGGCATTTGAAGCCGGAAAGCTTTTCGCGCAGCTCGGCAATGGTGTGGACGATGTGCATGCTGGTTTCCTCGAACTTTTTGTTTTTTTCGGTCTACTCTTGACTACCAGCCATGCTTGGCGTTGATGGGAAAGTCGCCGGCTTTTACCGCCGCCACATAAGCCGCCATCGCGCCGCGCACGCTGCCCGCGTCCGCCATAAAGTCATGCACAAACTTCGGCATTTTGCCCAGGTTCATGCCCAGCATGTCGTGCAGCACCAGCACCTGGCCTGCACAGCCATTGCCTGCGCCAATGCCGATGGTCGGGCAACTGCCTAATGTTTTCGTCAGCGCTGTGGCCAGCACCTCAG
>JANOWB010000341.1:0-14320 GCA_031417695.1 Polaromonas sp. | reverse complement strand
GGCGTCTTGGCCGGGGCCGGTCTCAATCGTTGCCAGCAGTGCCAAAAACGGATTGACCGCGCCCAAGGCGATTGCAAGGCCTGCTCTTCCCACCAAGGCCGCCTTATCTACCCCCGCGCTGGGCACCGCGAATGTCCCGCCAATTTTCAGCGGTGAACGCAAGCTCAAAATACTCTTGTCTTTTGGCTCTGGTTTCAACGTGAGGTCAAGCGTTTCGTTGGCCAGACTGATTTGCCCACTGCCGTTAACCACTGTGTCTGAGGTGTCCAGCACAATCACCTTGCTGGTCATGAGGCCCTGCTTGACATCGAACGCAGCTGCTGCACAACGCAGTTGAACATTTCTGTCGCCCCGCAAAAAGAACTTGATGACTTCGCCTCCGTCAAGTCCCAAGTATTCCATCAGCAGGTTGCTTATTTCACCCTGCCCCATCAGTACCGCAGCGTCGCCTGTTGCTGAGCCGAGCATTTGCGCCATTGAGTTGCCGCTGCCTTTCAAACCGACTTGGCCACTTAACTTGCCGAAGCTGCTTTTAGTGGTTTCAATGGTGGGAAATAGTTTATTAAGCTGAAGCGAGCGCAAATCGACTTTAGTTTCAAACGCCGCAGGTGCCGCATTGACATCAATCGTGATGTGGCCGGCAAGTGAGCCGCCCGCGACGCCCAGCGCCAGAGGTTCAAGCCGCAAAACGCCGTTGTTTAACTTCACATGCACGCTGCCTCTGTCGAGTGGCAGCGCTTCGACATGGCGGATGTCCAGCGCGCTGTAGGTCACGTCCGCATTCATTGCCTTGAGCTTGACCAGATCCAGCGGCGCTGTCGGTAGAACCCTGCGCGCCAGCTTGCTCGGCGGCGCTGGTTTTTGCACAGGCGCTACATTGCCTGCCACGGTGGCCAAGGTCGGTGTCGCAACGGTTTTGGCGGGCAAGCCAATAACCGGCCGTAAGTCATCAAAGTCAAGGAGCTTGGACTGCACCTTGCCCGTCAACAACGCAATTGGTTGTGAAGGGTCAAAACTGAGTTCGCCGCTCAAATCTGAGTTGCCCAGAACGCCGCGAATCTGACTTGCCGACCATACCTCGTTACGCTTGTTTAATTGCCCACGCAACTTGTAAGGCGGGGTCGAGGGTAGTACGACGCCTGCCAGTTTGTACAGCTCGTCTAGGTTGCGGCCCTGAATTTCAAAGGCGACGTCAAGACCAGAAAATTCGCGCAAATTCTCAACCACGCCTTTGGCTTTGACTTTGGTCTTGCCTGACTGCGCGTTGACCTCCAGCGGGAAAGAGGCAGTTAAATCGCGACTTAATGTGACCACCCCGCCGGAACGACCTGTCGCCGTGAAGGCCTCGTTTTTCCACTTACCACTTACCTGGAATCGCAACGGCAGTGATTTGGCATCTTCGGCAGTAAGCGAAAAAAGTATTTTCATGTCCGCACCCTGCTGCGCCGCGCGGTATTTGAGCGTGCCTTGGTCTACCGTCACTGTGCCGATGTTGGGCGTTGCATTCGTATCGGAGGTGTCGCGGGAAAGCGCCCAAGTTCGCCTGCCATCAGGCTCGATTTGCAGGCCGATCTGCGGGTCGAAAAGCGCAACCCGCGGCAAGTTGACATGGCCAAAAAGCAAAGGCCATAAGTCGATGTCAAATTCAGCCGCTTTAGCTTTGATCAAAAATGGCTCGCTTGCCCACTCGGGGTTGGCCAGCACCAAACCGTCTGCGCGAACGGTTGTGGTGAGCCCCACGTCGACTGACAGGCGCTCCGTGATTTCAAATTGGCGGCCCAATTGCTCTGATACGTAACGGTTGATTGGGCCACGAAGCATGTCCCAGGGAAAGAACAAAACGCCCAACACAAGCAAGGCAAGTGCCAAGACCACGCCAAGCAGTCGCAGGTAAGCAGCCTTTTTAAAAAGGCCAGCCGTCATGGTTGATGCCCTGAGTAATTCACCTGTTAAATTGTGGCCACGCCAATGGCCCGCGAGGGTGGGAAACTGCAGCTGAACGCTGTGGGCGGATATCTACATAACTTCGGTATAAGCGGACGTCCTACAAGGTGGGCACCTTACCGGGCGCAAAATACCAAGGGATTACTGCGAATCGCTAAAACAAGCCACAGGACAAGAACCGTGAGACTAAAAACCTATCTTGTCGAAGATAACCCGACTATTCGAGACAATCTGATCGCTACGCTCGATGAGCTCGCGGCGGTGGATACCGTGGGAACTTCAGACAACGAAAACGATGGCAAAGCGTGGCTACAAGACCAGCACAATGATTGGGACTTAGCGATACTTGATTTGTTTTTGAAGCAGGGCAGCGGCTTGGGCGTGCTGGCTGCCTGCGGCAAAAGAAAAACCACCCAAAAAGTAGTGGTGCTCAGCAACTATGCAACAGCGGACGTGCGCCGGCGGTGTACGCAGATGGGCGTGGACGCCGTATTCGATAAATCCAACGAAATTGACGCGCTGGTAGAGTTTTGCAAACAGCAGTCTGCAGGCGCTAACTGATCGAGCATGTCAATTTCCTACGGCAGCGGCGATGCGTCAGTCAATCAGTTTGTTCTTGAGCGCGTAGTAGGTCAAATCGCTGTTGGAAGCGAGGCTCATTTTTTCCATGACTCGGGTACGGTAGGTACTGACGGTCTTGACGCTCAGGGAAAGATCTTTAGCGATGTTGCCCGCCGTCACGCCTTTTGCCAATTTCAGAAAAACCTGAAATTCACGCTCAGAGAGTTGCTCATGCGAGGCCATGTCTTGCGGTCGGTTGAGCTGTTGTGCCAAAAGCTCTGCCACGCTAGGCGTAATGTGCCGTTTGCCCAAAGAAATGACGCGGATGGCGTTCACAATTTCCATGGGGTCGCACTCTTTGTTCAAGTAGCCGCTGGCGCCTTGGCGAATAAGGTTTACCGCGTAGTGTTCTTCGGGGTAACCGCTCAAAATCAAAATGCCCACATCGGGGGCTTTGGCGCGAATCATCGCCATGGCATCGATACCGCTTTGGCCGGGCATAGATAAGTCCATGACCAGAACGTCCAGCTCAACGTTGCGCACCAGATCAATCGCCTCACGACCACTGGCAGCCTCGCCCTCAACTCGCAAATCAACGTGTTCGCTGAAAAACTGTTTAAGCCCTGACCGGACGATAGCGTGGTCGTCCACGATGCCTACTTTTATCATGTTGCTGCCCTTTTATGAAGCGTTTGTACCGTAGATTATTGACGCGCCGCCCTTTAATGCGTGTAGGAGGATTTCCCGTGACGTTTTTAAAAAAATTCAAATGGCCCGCTCGGCTGACAGGCATGGCCATCAGCTTGCCGCTGGCAGTATTGGCTGTAACGCTGATCGTTTTTATCAATGAAGCAAGTTACCACCGAACAGTGAAGTCGGTAAGCGACATGGAGCAGGCGCAAAGCACTCGAGGCGCGCTCAATGAACTGATGCAAAGCCTGCTGGATGCAGAAACCGGTCAACGCGGCTATCTACTTACGGGCAATCGAATTTACCTTGAGCCGTACTTCGAAACACTTAAAACAATCAACCAGCAACTAGACCAGTTGCGCGCTACGTTCAGCGCCGACCCAGCGACATTAAATGATTTTGGCGTCATGTCCAGGCACATCTCCCGCAAGCTGGCTGAACTCGATTTAACCGTGAAAATGCGCGCTGCCAACCAAGAAGACGCTTGGCGTTTTGTGCTCACTACCGATGTTGGCAAAGAGCAGATGGACGGCATACGCGTGCAAATCGATAAATTGGCGGCCGGCAGCATTCGCAACACCGAGCGCGGCCAGGCCCAGGTGCGTCGAACACTTCAGCTCTCCCGCATTGGCATAGGTATCATGGCGCTCGGTGGCTTGCTGGCTTTTTACATGTACCTGTTGCAAACACGGGCATTGCTCAATGCGGGTGTTCGGGAGCAAGAATCGCTAATGCGGGAGCGAGATCACCTTGACTTACAGGTACGCGAGCGCACGGCCAACCTGGCCGAATTGGCCACGCACTTGCAAAATGTGCGTGAGGACGAGCGAGGTCATTTAGCAAGGGAGCTGCATGACGAACTTGGCGCATTGCTCACCGCAGCCAAGCTGGATGTGGCCAGACTGAAGTCGCGGATTGGCGCTTCCCAGCCAGAAGCGATGGAGCGAATTGCACACCTGACCGGCACTCTTAACAACGGCATTGCTTTGAAGCGCCGAATTGTTGAAGATCTGAGGCCGTCTTCACTGTCGCATTTGGGTTTGGTTGCGTCGCTGGAAATTTTGGCGCGCGAATTTGAAGAGCGATCAGAAATCAGCATTACCACTGACCTTGAATCGGTTGAGCTGGGCGGATCTGCGCAATTAACGGCTTACCGATTGGTGCAGGAGTCACTGACCAACATTGGCAAGTACGCCAACGCTACGCAAATTGTTATCAGCTTGCAAAACCAGGCTGGCTATACGCTGGTTGAGGTCGCAGACAACGGTTCGGGGTTTGACGTCAGCCGCATTACAGCAAGTAGTCACGGCATCAACGGTATGCGCCACCGCGTAGAAGCTGCAGGTGGAAAATTGACAATCACCAGCGCCCCCGGTGCAGGCACGCGCATCAGCGCGGTTTTGCCAAAAGGCTGACCGCCCTTCGTTAAAACTGTCAGCCGCAGACTACAGCTGCATGCTCGCCTGACTGACAGAGCGCTGCGGCAGAAACCGATTCAACAAGCTGTGCGCTGGGCATATTCTTTACCCATGAATTCGCAGAGCGGGCTTAACCAGCAGCCTCTGCGAAATAGCTCCAACTTTTATTCATCGGGAACCCTGCATGTTGCACTACTCAGTCGTTTTTCTTGTCATCGCACTGGTTGCTGCTATTTTTGGTTTCGGCGGCATTGCAGCTGGCGCCGTTGAAATTGCAAAAATTCTTTTCTTCATTTTTGCCGCTATGGCGATCATCAGTTTTGTGATCAGCCTTGTGAAAAAGAACTGAGCAACGCTTGGCCCGCATACCATTTACTGCACACCGTTTTCTGCACACCGTTCACTAGTCAGAACTTAGTCCACCTTCCCAACCACCTCAACCCTAAAACCTCAACCAAGGAACTTCATCATGATCACCACCGCTACCAATTCTTCTTCAGACTCCTTGATGACGTCTGCAGACCGCACTATCGATTCAGCCCGTGCCCAGGCTGGCAACGTTTTGCACTCGGCCAATGAAAAGGTTCAGGCACTCACCGATACCCTCGAGCCGCAATTGGACAGACTGTCAAATAAAGCGAAGGCTATGGCAAATCAAGGCATGGACATGGCAGTGCACGCCAAAGAAAAGGCCGAGCGGTCACTGACCCACTACAGCGACGCCACCAGCCGTTATGTGTCAGAAAAGCCTGTGCAATCTGTCGTGATGGCAGCTGCAGCAGGCGCTGCACTGGCGTGGCTCATCTCTGCTGCGGTACGTCGCGCTTAAGGCGAACGCATCGGTCAGACGCTGCTTATGTTGCATCCCCTTTTTTCCGCAGCCATTCAGCGGCCAGACCTCGTCATAGGCCACCTTTCTGCCTATGTCGCGTTAATCGGCGACGAGGCAAAGGGCGCCAGCTCGCAGTTGCTGACAAGAGTGGTGGCAGCGTTCTTGGCCGCGCTGTGCGCCGCTGTTTTCTTGACAATGACCGGGGTGGCTGTGATGCTTGGATTTTCTCAAGCACAGTTCCACTGGGCATTGGTTGCGGTACCCGCAAGCGCGCTGGTTTTAACACTGCTGGCAATCTTTAAAGCGACCCAGCCCGCCTCAACGGACGCGTTTATCGAACTCAAGTCTCAGCTGGACAAAGACTTGGCAATTTTGACGACGTCGACCTGAATCATCGCGCTCATGTCAGCCCATTAATTACCCCATGAACGCTTCTGAAACTCAAACCCCCCTGCAACGGTTGGCGCAAAGCCGTCTGGCCATAGCACAGCAAATGTCCGCTGGTAAACCGGCTGCCGCATCAGGCCGATCTGGCGCAACGCCAGCCGGTGCGGCAACCTCGGCGACACCCGTGTTGACCAAGGCGATTTGGGTTGCGGCTCAATCTTGGTGGCGCAAGCAGCCAGTAAGCGTGGCAATTGATTTGGCCGAGCCCGTGTTGGGCATTTACGCTAGTCGATATCCCCTTTGCCTGGTCGCGCTCGCTGCGGGTGTGGGAGCTGCCACTACCTTGTCCCGGCCATGGCGTTGGGTATCTGGCAAGCAATTGATGTGGCTGGCTGCAAGCTCGGCGGGTGTTCCTGCGCTGCTGCAGTCGTGGTCTGCACAGCGCAAAACGGGAGTCAATCGCCCGAGTTGATCCACGCTGCTCGAAGATGCCAAGCCGCGTTGAAAAGGCTTTTTGATTTTCCTGTTGCCCCTACTTAAATGAAAGTTGAAGCATGAAAAAAATATCACTACTACCAGGCGCGGAATCAGACACCATGGTGCTAAACACCGTGGCGCTTAAAGCCGCCGAAAAAAGTCTGGACGACGGCGCCATCACGCCGGCCTATGGCCCGCATCGCGAAGCCATCATCAAGCTGCTTAACGATTCTTTAGCCACTGAACTGGTGTGCGTGCTGCGCTACAAGCGGCATCACTTTATGGCAACTGGCTTGGCGTCGCCCAAAATTGCAGAAGAGTTCATGGTGCACGCCAATGAAGAGTCAGCACATGCAGACCGGATTGCCAAACGCATTGTTCAATTGGGCGGCGAGCCCGACTTTTCGCCCAACACGCTTTTGGAGCGAAGCCATGCTAATTACGACGATTCGAACGACCTGAAAACAATGGTGCGCGTTAACTTGATAGCCGAGCGCGTGGCGGTGGAAACCTACCATCAGATGATTGCAATGATTGGTGACAAAGACAGCACAACGCGCCGCATGCTCGAAGATATATTGGCAGACGAAGACGAGCATGCCGATGAGCTGGCCGATTGGCTGGAAGAGTAAGCACGGGTCCCTGTCTGTTCGCTGGCGTGGTGCCGTGGGTGAGCAGACTTTTTAGTAGCTTTGCACCAACTTTATTAAAACTTACCTGAGGAAATCTTATGAACTACACACGTACTGCCGCACTGGTGTGCGCCTTCGCCGCTTTAACTGGTATGACTGTTTTATCCACCGGCTGCGCCGTTGTCCGTGGGCAAGAAACTACAGGTGCTTATGTTGACGACGCTGCAATCACCACGTCCGTCAAGGCCAAAATGATTGAAGACAAAACCGTGGCGGCGTCTTCCATCAGCGTTGAAACTTTGAATGGCACGGTTCAGTTGTCTGGCTTTGCCAAGTCTGGCGCCGAAAAAGCGCAAGCCGAAGCGATTGCGCGCGGTGTCAAAAATGTACGTGCGGTTCGCAACGACATCGTTGTTCGTCCTTAAACGTAAATCTTGCCGCCTAGAAGCATTGGGCTTTAGGCGGCAATTCGAAGTGCTTTGATTTCTACCCCCACAATTAGGGGCCGCAAGCAATGCTCAAGCGCTACCACTGCCAGTGCGGCAACCCGATTTTTTTTCGCAACAGTACCTGCCTGGTTTGCAACACGCCGCTGGGATACGACACGAAACTCGGACTTTTATTACCCTTGACTCAAGGGCAAGTCGCAGGTACTTGGCAACGCCATGCCGGCGGGGACCATTTTGAACAGGGCACCGGCACGCCGCCATCCGAGCAGGTAACGTCTTGCTACCGGCGTTGCGCTAATTTGCCAACCGCAGTGGCCTGCAACTGGCTCATCGACGCCGCAGAGCCCGTCACCACGACACTGTGCCTGGCATGTGGCCTTAATCGCACCATTCCTGATCTGATGGACGCTGCACGGCCGGAAAACAGCCTGTATTGGGGACGCATAGAGCTTGCCAAGCGCCGCATGCTGGCGGGCGTGCTGGGCCTTGGACTGCAGGTAGTTTCAAAATTCGAAGACGCTGAAAACGGCTTGGCCTTTGACCTGGTCAGCGACCAGCCGGGTGCAACCGCTGTATTGACCGGGCACGAAAGCGGTTTGATTACCCTGAATTTGCAGGAAGCTGACGATGCCGCCCGGGAAGCAATTCGCAGCGCCATGCATGAGCCGTACCGCACGCTGTTAGGGCATTTCAGGCATGAGATGGGGCATTACTTTTGGGATAGATTGATAAAAAATTCAGGATTTCTGGATGGGTTTCGCCAACTTTTTGGCGACGAATCGCAGGACTACGCCGCCAGCTTGCAAAACAATTACACCTACGGCCCGCCCGACAACTGGCAGCTCAATTACATCAGCAGTTACGCCAGCACACACCCGTGGGAAGACTGGGCAGAAACATGGGCGCACTACCTGCATATGCGCGACACGCTGGACACGGCCATCAGTTTCGGTTTGACTGTCAATTCTGCGTTGTTGGAGTTCACGCCTTTTACCAGCGCGGCGCTTTTAAACCCCAACGATGAAACAGCCGCATCTTTTTTGACCTTTCTGAACGAATGGACTGGCCTGACGGTGCTGCTCAATGAAATGAACCGCACCATGGGCCAGGCCGACTTTTACCCGTTTGCCATACCGGGGCCGGCAGTGGCCAAACTGCATTTTGTGCATGTGGTGATTGCAAGCGTTGGGCAGCAATTTCCCCATGCGCTGAACAGCACGCCGTCTGCATAAAAAAACGCAAGCAGCGTGAGCTCTTGCGTTTTTTCGCCCGATGCGTCAGGCCTTTGGTGCAGTACTTGGTGTAAGTAAAGTTACGCCCCGTCAGCTGCCTTTAACAACCAGTTTGTTGTCAACTGCGGTAACGCCCTTGATGCTTTTCGCTATGGTTGTCGCCCGATCTCGTGCGGCAGCGGTCGGTGCCGGGCCGTAAAGAGTGACGTTGCCATTTTTAGTATCTACATCGATCTTGATGGCGCTTAAATCGGCATCTTTGGCAAAACCGGCCGCAACCGAGGCCGTAATGGCCACGTCGTCTGCAGAGCCGATCATGGAGTCGCCAGCTTTGCTGCCTGAAGCTTCTGCCTTTTTCGTCGCGTCTTTGATTGCATTGCCTGCATTGGTCATTGACGTCTCGGCTTTGGCTTTCGCTTCTGCCGCCGCCTTTTCCGTGCTGGTCACCGCTGCATCAAGCTTTTGACCCGCCGTCTCGTTTTCACCCGCTTTGTTGCAGGCGCCCAGCGCCGTCAAGGCCACCAATGAACAGGCCAGCGCCAGCGTTTTGAAGGAATAAGGTGCAGTAGCGTGTTGATGTGTGGTCATGACGGACACCTTTACAACTTGTCGATGACTTTTTGCGCTTTGTCTTTGGCGTGTTGCTTGGCATCGCCAAAACCAGCCTGAACTTTGCCTTTAACCTGCTCTGCCAACCCTTCGGTTTGGAGCTTGTCATTGCCGACGACTTTGCCAGCAGCTTCTTTGACTTTACCGCTTGCTTGCTCAACGCGGCCTTTGATTTGGTCTTTGTTCATGATGCGTCCTTTGAAAAGTTAAAAATAGCAAGCAGCCGTGTTGTAGCCACCTGTCGACTAACTTTAAAGTCGCCGTCGACTCAAGGCCGTCAGAAGCCGCCGCTTTTTTTGTAGGACGGGGGGCGGTTTTTGGCGGGGTAACAACTGCCATGCGCCTTGCGAAACAGCCTCGGCTCTTGGGCCTGCGCTTGTTCAAAAAGACCGCGCCGCGCCGCTTGCGCCTGGGCAAATTCGCTGGCGTACGGCGCTTTTTTACCGCGGTAGGTGTACACCCAGGCGTGGCCATTGGCCACCAGCCAGCGGCCCATGTCCTGGCCCTGCAGGTACACGGTGCCGACCGCCCGGCCGTAATCGTCATGCGCACCGGACGTGACGGTCACGCTTTGTCCCAGCACCCGACTTTTAAGCGCAGCCTGCGCTTGCGCGCCGCCTGCCTGGCAAATCTCCGGCGCGTCAATGCCTTGAATGCGTACTTTGAGCGGTTTGTTGTGCGCGCCGATTTGCACCCACACCGTGTCACCATCGACCACATAGGTCACCACGCCTGACTGGGCGCGCCGCGCAGCCGCTACTGCCTGAGGAGATACTGGCAGCAGCACAGCAAGCACTGCCGTAAACACTATTAAATTAGGAGCTGCTCGCGCCCGTATCCATTGGCTTATAGCATTAAATGACTCGTAAAAAGTGCTGTTTTTCAACCGTATTGACTGTTTCATTGAAAATTTTTCAGCATACACCGTGACCGCCAAATTTATACGGGCCTTGAGTCAAGCTTTGGGGGCCCATCACAGCAGCACATCACCTTGCGCAGCCATCAGAGCGGCCGCCCTGCCTTGTTGAATCGAAGTTAACCGGGAATTAAAGCTATCTATTAAATAGCTGCTCGCGCCTGAATCTATTAGGCAAATACGGTAGAAGTCATCTAAAGTCGACCTAAATAAAGATGTTCTGCAAAATTGCCCATGGTCTGCTCATGATGTGCTTTTGCGCCGTTTTGGCGCCGCAGGTTCTTGCAAGCCCGATACGATGCGCTCTAGCCGGGCCGACAACTGCTCGGTGCTGAGTTTTTCTCTCAAGCGCTCCACCATCAGCGGCACGCAAAGTGGGCTGGGCTTGCTCAAGGCGTGAAACGTCAGGTTGCCCGCGTTGATTTTCTCAAGCGTGGCAGACAGCCGCGACAGCTCCAGCTCTTGCGACAGCGCTTCCCTGCTGGCTTGAGCCAGCAACAAATTGTCAGCATCGTATTTTTGAAACACATCAAAAAACAAACTGCTGGACGCTTGCAGGCTCTTCAAGCTTTGCGGCGCGCCGGGATAGCCGGTAAAAATTAATCCGGATATGCGTGCAATTTCACGAAACCGCCTGCGCGCCAGCTCTGATGAATTGAGTGATTCCAGCACGTCACGAAGCAATTCGTCGCTGGAGAAAACCGACTTGTCTTGCACTGCTGAAATGTCAAACGGCTGCGCGCAAAGCAGCTCAAAACCATAGTCATTGACAGCGATGCTAAAGGTGGCGGGTTGCAGGCGGGCAAGACGCCAGGCCAGCAAACTAGCCAACCCCAGGTTCACATGGCGGCCTGCAAACGGGTACACGAACACATGGTGGCCCTCGCGCGAGGCAAACGTTTCAACCAGTAAGGTGCCCGGCACCGGCAAACTCGACAGCAGCAGCTGCGTTTGCAGCATCGGCTGCGCAGCCTGCATTTCGGGCTCAGCAAAGTCGCCGTGGGCGGCGCGCAGCGTAAGCGCCAGCACGGCATCAGCCAGCTCTGACGACAGCGGCATTTTGCCGCCTTGCCAACTGGTGATGACACCTTTCGGTTTAACGGCTTTTTTCACCTGCGCCGTCATTTCGTGCACGCGCACAAACTCCAGCAAACGCCCGGCAAACACGAAGCAGTCGCCCTTTTTAAGCCGGGCAATAAAACTCTCTTCTACGCTGCCGAGTTTGGCGCCGCGCTGGTATTGCACTTGCAGCGCGCCGTCGCTGACGATGGTGCCAATGCCCATGCGGTGTCGGCGGGCTGTGACGGCGCTTGGCACGCGGTACACGCCTTGCGCATCGGGCGCAATGCGGTGGTAGTCGGGGTAGGCAGACAAGCTGGTACCGCCGCGCTCACAAAACGCCAGCGCCCAGTCAAATTCCGCTTGGCTTAAGTCGCGGTAGCTCCAGGCGGTTTTAACTTCAGCCAACAGCGCTGCGCGCGTAAAGCCGCCGCCCAGCGCGACAGTAACCATGTGCTGCACCAGCACGTCGTACGGCTTGTTGGGCACCTCGCGTTTTTCAATATTGCCTGCCTTAGCCGCGTTGCGCGCGCCAGCTGCTTCCAGCAGCTCAAACGTGTTGGTGGGCACCAGCGTGACGCGGCTGGCGCGCCCCGGCGCGTGCCCACTGCGCCCGGCACGCTGCAGCAATCTGGCCACGCCTTTGGCTGAGCCAATTTGCAGCACGCGTTCAACCGGCAAAAAATCTACACCCAAATCAAGCGACGAAGTTGCCACCACTGCGCGAAGTCGGCCTTCCTTCAAGCTCAGTTCAACCCAGGCCCGCACGCTTTTATCAAGGCTGCCGTGGTGAAGCGCAATGTGGCCCGCCCAATCGGGCTTGGCCGCAAGCAGCAGCTGGTACCAGATTTCGGCTTGCGAGCGCGTGTTGGTGAACACCAAAGTGGGGCCTGACTCGTCAATGGCTTGCACCACAGAGTCGACCATGCGCGCACCTAAATGACCCGCCCATGAATACTTGCCCGGGTTGTCTGGCAGCAGCGTGTCAATGACTAATTTTTTAGTCGTGCCGCCTTGCACAATCTGCCGCGCAGCGCCGCCTGCCAGGTGATTTTCGGGGCCCAGCAGCGACTGCAACGCGTGGTCAAGGTTGCCCAGCGTTGCGCTCATGCCCCACACCATCAACTTCGGGTTAAGTCGTGTCAGTCGCGCTAAAGCAAGCTGCAGCTGCACGCCGCGCTTGCTTCCCATCAGTTCATGCCACTCGTCAACAATTACCACCTGCACAGTAGCCAGCTCGGCAGGCGCATTGGCTCTGGCCAGCATCAGGCTCAAAGATTCAGGTGTGGTTAGCAGCGCAGTGGGCCAGCGTGCACTTTGGCGGGCACGTTCGGCAGTTGGCGTGTCGCCGGTTCGCGCGCCAAGCGTCCAGTGCGGTAACAAATCATCTAGTGGCGTTTTTAAAGCCCGCATCGAGTCAGCGGCTAACGCCCGCATGGGCGTGATCCAGAGCACAGACAACGGTGGTGCGGCGCTGCGGCGCTTGGCGGGCGGCGCAGTTGCATCAAGTAATTTTTTGTCTTTGACCGCGGGCTGCGCGCTTAAAAAATACTGCAACACACCCAGCCACACCGCGTAGGTTTTACCGGCCCCTGTGGTGGCGTGCAACAAGCCGCTGCTGCCCCGCGCCATGGCCCGCCACACGTCTTGCTGAAACCCGAACGGCTGCCATTGCCGACTGGCCATCCACGCCTGCACTTCCAGCGCTTTGCCCGCAGTCTTCTGGGCGGCTTTTATTGCCGTGCTTTTGGCTGTGCTCACGCAACAACTTACGCAGTAATGATCCAGCCCTCAAGCGGATCGATGTTGGCTGGCAGGCCATAGTTAGCCGCGCCTGAGTCATGCTGCGCCTCTGCCCAAGCGGCTTGCATCAGGCACAGCACCGCATCCAGGCTGTCGCCTTTGGCGTCTTCGACCAGCATGTCGCGCTGTGCGTGGGTGAGTTTTAGCCGCAGTTGAAGTCGCGTTTGGCCCAGCTCAAGCGCGGTAATCAGGTCTTTGCGTGCAATGAGACGATCTGGCGTTTGCTTGGCCTTGGTGTCGCTTTTGTAGCTGCGCTTACCCAGCACCTCGCGCGCCAGCAGGCCGGGGTAGCCTTCCAGTGCCACACGATTTTTGTCGCCTGCATGCAGCCCCGGCAGATCAACCCCCGCGTTCAGCAAGCGTGGCGCGCCCGCATGCAGCATGTAGGCCACTGGCGGGTTCACCCACTTCATAGACGGGCTGGAGCCCGCTGGTACATCACAAGCGCGATGCGCAAACTTGCCGCCTACTGGGCGAGCGTTGCAAAACGCAGCAAAGGTGTTGCGAATTTCCTCGCGGCTCAAGCTGGCGTAGTAAGCCATCAAGGCCGGCCAGGCAGCAGGCCAGTCCAAATGCTCAATTAGCTCGCGCGGCAAACCGAACGGCAGATCAAACACACCCAGCCAAGGTTCGGGTTGCGCAAGCCACGTGTCAAACGCGTCAAGCGACGGCAAGTACTCTGTTTTTGATAGCTGCACGCGCCCGTTTTTACTGCCGCCAATGGCTAAAACAATCGGCTTTTGGCGGGTGGGGCTGCTAGAAAAATCGCAGCCCAGCAGCACAGTCACTTCAAGACCGGCCGATGATGGACGCCGTGGCCATCAGCTCTTCAAGCAGCGCCAACGACATCTTGCCCGACACCGAATACGGGTCGAGCTCGGGCTTTTCAGAATACTTCAACAAAATGGAATTGTTCAGTTTGGCCACGTTCACCTGGCCCATCGTCCAGCCGCCAAAGCGCCGCTCGCTGATTTCTTCATAGCTCAGCAGCACCACATCTTTATGGCGCGCATCTTTTTGAATGTGTCCATACAGCTCGCTGACCTGCATGCGGCCGCCTTCAAGCGCCTGCAAAAATATGCCGCCGCCGTAGCACAGTATGCCGGTAATCCCGCTGGCCGGGTTGTGCGCCTTGGATTGCGCCAGGATGGATTCAGTGGCCGTTGTGGATTCGGTATCAGCCAGGCGGCTAGCGTAAAGAAGGCGTACCAACATGGGAAAGTGCTCAGGTTAAAGAAAACAAAAAATTAATGGCCGGATGTTTTGGGGATCAGCGACAAGAACTCGCGGCGCAGGTTAGGGTCCTTTAAA
>JANOWB010000340.1:0-1686 GCA_031417695.1 Polaromonas sp. | reverse complement strand
ATGTCGATTGCCAGCTGGGTCGTGATTTTGTGGAAAGCATGGCTGCTCAAGCGCGCGGTCGGCGACGTGGCACGCAGCACGGCGGCATTCTGGCAGTCAGCAACGGTTGATGAAGGCGCTGAAAAAGTAGCGGCCTTTGACCGCGAGGCATTGCTTTTGCCTTTGATCACAGCCAGCAACATGGAATCCGGCAGAACGCTCGCATCAAGGGGTGACAAGGCCCAGCAGCTCACCCGCGTGCTGCGCGATGCACTGCACAAAGTGTTGCTCAAGCTGCAATACGGCCAGGTGCTTCTGGCCACCGTGGGTTCAACCGCGCCGTTTGTGGGTTTGCTCGGCACGGTTTGGGGTATTTACCACGCGCTGATAGCGATTGCATCAGCCGGGCAAATCACCATCGACAAAGTGTCTGGCCCGGTGGGCGAGGCGCTCATCATGACAGCGGCTGGCTTGGCGGTGGCGATACCGGCCGTGTTGGCCTACAATATTTTTGGGCGCTATATCGGGCGGATTGAGGCCGACCTTGAAGGCTTTGCGCGCGACAAACGTGAACTCATGTCCCATGAAGGTGCCAAATGAGTTTTGGTCGTTTGGAACGCTCCAAAGGCACAGAGCCAATGAGTGACATTAACGTCACGCCCATGGTCGATGTGATGCTGGTGCTGCTGGTCATTTTTATCTTGACTGCGCCGCTAATGGCCAGCTCTATCAAACTCGACTTGCCTAAAACGGATGCAGCCAAAGCATCAGAAGCCCCCAAGTTTGTCACTCTGGTCGTTGACAAAAGCGGGCAGATTTTTTTAGACGACAAACCGATCGCACTTGAAGCGTTGAAGACCAGCTTGACGCAGACTGCTGTTAAAAACCCCGACACAGAAGTGCAGTTGCGCGCCGACACTGCCGTGCCTTACGGCAAAGTGGTCGAGGTAATGGGTGCCGCGCAAAAAGCCGGCTTGAACCGCATTGGGTTTGTGGCTGATGCGCCAGCTGCCACGCCTGGTACGTTGCCCGGCCCCGACCCTGCAACCGCACCGCCTGCGCCCGCTCGTTGACCGAGTAAGGTCAGCATCTAAAATCAGCTTTCTGCGGCGAATAGCTGCCTTGCCCGCCCTGTCGGGTGTTTTTCTGCTTTCGGGCAATTTTCAATGAACGCCAACGAACACGCCAAGTCTTACGACCACAAAGCCGTCGAAGCGGCCGCCCAAACCCATTGGACGGCCAACAATGCCTACCGCGTCGAAAACCACGACTCACCGCAAAAGCCGCTGGGCAAGTTTTACGCATGTTCGATGCTGCCTTACCCCAGCGGCAAGCTGCACATGGGCCATGTGCGCAACAACACCATCAACGACATGCTGGCTCGCTACCTGCGCATGAAGGGCTACAACGTATTGATGCCCATGGGCTGGGACGCATTCGGCTTGCCAGCTGAAAACGCGGCGATGAAGAACAACGTGCCGCCCGCCAAATGGACGTACGACAACATCGCCTATATGAAGCAGCAAATGCAGGCGCTGGGCTTAGCCATCGACTGGTCGCGTGAAGTGGCCACGTGCGACCCTAGCTATTACCGGTGGAACCAGTGGATGTTCCTGAAAATGCTGGAAAAGGGCATTGCCTACCGCAAGACGCAAGTCGTCAACTGGGATCCGGTCGATCAAACCGTGCTGGCGAACGAACAGGTGA
>JANOWB010000339.1:0-11809 GCA_031417695.1 Polaromonas sp. | reverse complement strand
GGGCAGGGCGTGGTGCGGCTGCGGGAGTTTTCAGTGCAGCGGGCGCGGACGTTGCAGCGGGCCGCGAATCGCTTCAAACTGCGCCGCAACAGCTGCCAGCTCAGGCTGCGCAGTGGATACCGCTCGCCAATCGCGCAGCCCCATTTTGCGCAAAGCGGCCTCAACCAGCGAAACATCAGCGGCATTGAAAGCCGGTGCATTTTTTAACGCATCAATGACGGCATCTGTTGAGGCGTCCCGTGGCATTGCCCGCAACCAGCCGACCAGTGTGGCTGCCGCGCGGGTGGTTGACAGTGTCCAGCCGGTTTCGTCGCGCAGCGGCACACCCAGCCCGGCCAGCAGCGCGCCTACCCGTCGGGTCAGCAGCCGGTCTTGCGCCACCAGCCCAACAGGGCCACGGCCAGCGGCCACATGCGCCAGCACGCAGGCCGCAGCGCGGTGCGCTTCGTCTTCCAGGTCTTGCGCGGCATGCAGGCTCAAGTGGCCACGGTGCTCAGGTGTTTCAAGCGTGATTGACACCACTCGCTGCGAGAAGTGGGCTGACAGCGCATCTGCCAGCGGCTCGGCCTGAAAGCCTTGCAGAACCACCAATAAATCAAGTTCTGCATCGACTTCGGGGCTAAACAGCACATCAGTTGGGTAACCGGACGCTGCCGCCCAGGCCAAAGCAATTCGCGCCAGTGCCAGCTCCAGATTCAAGGCGGCACTGGCCGAGCCGCCGTCAATCTGCAAAGCCAGCTGCGCACCCCAAGCCAGGCGCGATGACGGCGTTTGGGCTGCAGCAACCCTGGCCAGCGACCACGCCGATTCAAGCAGTCTGCCCTGTAGCGCGAGCTGCTGCGCACCCAACCCCGCCCGCGCAAGCAAACTGGCAGCAGTCAGCACGTCATGGGCAACATTTAGTCGCAGATCTTCGGGCCCATAAGCAAAGCCTGGCTGCGCACTGGCCCAGTTCAAAGTGGTTTCAAAACGCGGCACGAATGCACTGGGCTGCGCATGTTGTTCGCAAAACTCAGCCCATGCCCCGCGCGCTTCAACCATTAATTGGGCGAACGGCACCAGCACCACCACGCGTGACGGATGCATTTGCTTTGCGTGCAAAACGCTGCCCAGCTGCGCCATGACGGCGGGCCATGGCGTGCTTACGCTGCTGGGTAGCAATTTGGCTTGTGCGGGGGCAGCTGTTAAGGGCAAGGGGAGCCTGAAGAGTAAATCATTGATAAATAGCGGCGTGGGATTTGGTTTCTGACAAAATACCTAAAACTCTAAGCTCTACCAACTTCACCCTAGGAGCCAGCATGGCCAGCGAACTGATTAAACATACCACCGACGCCACATTTGAAACCGATGTTCTCAAATCATCGCACCCCGTGCTGGTGGACTACTGGGCTGAATGGTGTGGCCCCTGCAAAATGATTGCGCCTATTCTTGACGAAGTGGCTACCGCGTATGCAGGCAAGTTGCAAATTGCCAAGATGAACGTGGATGAAAACCGCGATATTCCCGCCAAATTCGGCATTCGCGGCATTCCGACTTTAATGATTTTCAAAAACGGTGAGCTGGCGGCCACCAAAGTCGGCGCCATGACCAAATCGCAGCTGACTGCTTTTATTGATCAGCAAATGGCCTAGCCTGAGCAGCCGACCCCGCTGATGTAGCGGGGCCAGCGCTGTTTTTAAGTTAAATTCACCGTTGAAACCAGGCATTTTTTTCCTGTCATAATTCACAGCAATCGCTACCCCGCCCTGACGGGTAGCCAAATTTTGGTCTCAAAGCCTGCCTTGCAACACGGCTTTGAACAATTAACCAAAACCCCACCCAAGCCTCTCGCCCCTTCTCTGTTTTTTACGCGCTCCTTTCGGGGTGACTTCTCCAAGCCACAACAGCAGGTAAATCCATGCACTTAAACGAACTCAAGGCACTGCATGTGTCTGAAGTCCTCAAGCAAGCCGAAGCACTTGAGATTGAAAATGTAGGCCGCATGCGCAAGCAGGAGCTGATGTTTGCCATCATCAAAAAACGCTCTAAAACCGGCGAAACCATCGTGGCAGACGGTGTGCTGGAAGTGCTGCCCGATGGCTTTGGCTTTTTACGTGCGCCTGATTCAAGCTACACCGCCAGCACAGACGATATCTACATCAGCCCCAGCCAGATTCGCCGCTTTAATCTGCACACCGGCGACATGATTGAGGGCGAAGTGCGCACACCTAAAGACGGTGAGCGTTACTTTGCTCTGAACAAGTTAGACAAAGTCAATGACGGTGCGCCTGAAGACAACAAACACAAGGTGATGTTTGAGAACTTGACCCCGCTTTTCCCGCGCGAGCAATTCAAGTTAGAGCGCGACATCAAGGGCGAAGAAAACCTGACCAGCCGAATCATCGACATCATCGCTCCCATCGGCAAAGGCCAGCGCGCGTTGCTGGTCGCACCGCCCAAGTCTGGCAAAACCGTGATGATGCAGCACATTGCGCACGCGATTACGGCCAACTACCCGGAAGTCATCATGATGGTGCTGTTGGTTGACGAGCGCCCTGAAGAAGTGACCGAAATGCAGCGCAGCGTACGCGGCGAAGTCATTTCATCGACTTTTGACGAGCCAGCCGCACGCCACGTACACGTCGCTGAAATGGTGATTGAGCGTGCCAAACGCCTGGTTGAATTGGGCAAGGACGTCGTGATTTTGCTCGACTCCATTACCCGCCTGGCGCGCGCCTACAACAACGTATTGCCGTCGTCAGGCAAGGTGCTGACCGGCGGTGTGGACGCCAACGCACTTCAGCGCCCCAAACGCTTTTTTGGCGCGGCCCGCAAAATCGAAGAAGGCGGCAGCCTGACCATCATCGGAACCGCGCTGGTCGACACCGGTAGCCGCATGGACGAGGTTATTTTTGAAGAGTTCAAAGGCACCGGCAACTGCGAAATTCACCTGGATCGCCGTTTGTACGAGAAACGCGTGTTCCCAGCGATTCACCTGAACCGCAGCGGTACGCGTAAAGAAGAGCTGTTGCTGGCACCAGAAATTCTGCAAAAATCGCGCATTTTGAGGCAATTCATGTACAACATGGACGAAATCGAGTCGATGGAGTTGATGCTGAAAAACATGAAGGCCACGAAAAACAACCACGAGTTCTTTGACCTGATGAGACGGGGTGGCTAGAGGTAGGCCCCCACGGTCGTTCGCTTTGCGTAACTCCCAGCCCTCGAATGGGCCGCTGCGCCTACGGCCCGGCTAAGCCGGTTCCGTGGCCCCTGCTTGAAAAGAGAAATCGGTAAGAATTGATTGATTCAATGGCATAATCTAGGGCTTACCGGAAAGTGCTCAAAACGGTTTTGAGTGGCTACCGAAACGATTTTTAAGGATTTGAGAAATGAAAGACGGCATTCACCCTAACTACCGCGAAGTTTGCTTTTTGGACTTGTCCAACAACTTCAAATTTGTTACCCGTTCATGCGTTAACACCAAAGAAATGGTGAAAATGGACGATGGTCGCGAATTGCCTTTGTACAAGCTTGACACCTCAAGCGAGTCGCATCCGTTCTACACGGGTACACAAAAGTCTGTTGACAACATGGGCGGCCGCGTTGAGAAGTTCCGCAATCGCTTTGGCAAAACAGCCGCTAAAGAAGCAGCTCCAGAAGCCGCTGCGTAAATTTCTGACTCAGTTATCAAAAGGCAGCCTGGTTTCAGGCTGCCTTTTTTTCGTCTGATGCAGTCGACATCCATCTTTCATTTTTATTTTTCTTGAACAAGCCTTCCCCTGCCCTTATTGCCCAGTCGGCTGTTCGCCGCCTGCCCAGGCTCGCGTTGCTGGCATTTTGTGTCGCGTACATACTGCCGGGGTTTTTTGGCCGCGCTCCTTGGAAAAACGAAGACATTGCCTCTTTTGGCGTTATGCGCGAGCTTGCGTCGGGTATGGGCAACTGGCTGGCGCCGCAGCTGCCAGGCAGCACGGGACTAGCCGACTCGCTAATTGCGTATTGGCTAGGTGCAATTGCCATTAAAGGGCTGCCGTTTCTGGATGCTTCACTCGCAGCCCGCGTGCCATTTATGCTGCTGCTGGCACTGACACTTCTGGCAACCTGGTATGCCATTTACTATTTGGCGCGCAGCCCGCAAGCGCAACCCGTCGCCTTCGCCTTTGGTGGCGAAGCGGCACCGGTTGACTACGCTCGGGCAATGGCTGATGCCGGTTTGCTGGCCTTGCTTGCTTGCCTTGGGTTGGCACAGCTGTCTCACGAAACCACCCCGGCATTGGCCCAGCTGGGCTTTACATCGCTGGTGTTTTATGCACTTGCCGCCAGCCAATACCGCAGAGCCCTGTCGATAGTTGGCCCCGCTTTTGGCCTGGTAGTAGGGCTGGTCGGGTTGACATTAAGTGGCGCCCCAGCCGTAGCGCTGTTGCTCGGCGTTGGAGGTTTGGCAGTTCAGTGGACGCATTTGAAATGGGGCCAGAGTAACGATGGCGGTGTGAGTGGACGTGGAAGTGACAGCGCAGACCCCGCGGCAGAGCGCAAGCGGTCGCAGCAGTGGGCCTTTTTGCTGGTCTGCACCCTTGCTTTGGCGGGCTTGTTGGCGAGCCTGCTTGACCTGTGGCGCTGGCGCTTGCAGTTGCCGGGCTCTGCGGTGCAAACTGCGTGGAGCGACTGGAAAAGACTCGGGCGCTTGCTGCTCTGGTTTGCTTGGCCGGCCTGGCCTTTAGCACTGTGGACGTTGTGGCGCTGGCGCGGACAGCTTGCCAGCCGGCACGTGGCGCTGCCGTTGTGGTTTGCAGGCGTTTCCGTGTTGGCGACGCTGACAACCTCTGCAGCCGATCGAAGTTTGCTGTTAAGCCTGCCGCCGTTGGCTGCGCTTGCTGCTTTTGCACTGCCAACTTTCAAGCGCAGCGTTGCCTCACTGATTGACTGGTTCACGCTGCTCTTTTTTACCGGTTGCAGCGTCATCATTTGGGTGGTGTGGATTGCCATGCAAACCGGTGTGCCGCGCCAACCCGCTGCCAACGTGGCCAAGCTTGCCCCCGGATTTGAGCCTGAGTTTTCAGTTTTTATTTTTCTGGTGGCTCTAGCCGCAACGTTAGCGTGGGCGTGGCTGGTACGCTGGCGGGCCGGTGCACACCGTGCAGCGATCTGGAAATCATTGGTGCTGCCAGCAGGCGGCGCTACGTTGTGCTGGCTGCTGCTTATGACGCTTTGGCTGCCTTTGTTGGACTATGCCCGCAGCTATGGGGCTATTTCTCGGCAAATTGCCAGTTTGGTAGATAAATCTGCCTGCGTTGAGATTTACGGCATCAGTGCAGCGCAAGCAGCTGCCCTGCAGTACCACGGCGGGCTGACGCTCAAACCATCCAACTCTCAGGCGGGCTGTCCATTTTTGGTGGTGGACGCCGATGAGCAAGCCAGCATGAGCCGAGTCGTAAACCTGCCTGACTGGGCCTTTCAAGCAACGCTTAGCCGCCCCACAGACAAAGCAGAAAACGTTTTGCTGTTCAAACGCGTAAACGGCTCGACCCCAAGTTCTCGCGCTCCGTGAGTGAGGTCCGGCTCATCGGAAAGCACGCGGCGAGTGTACTGGTAGGCCAACTGGCGGTCATGTCGTTTGGTGTGGCCGACACGGTGATTGCAGGGCAATACAGCGATGGAGCATTGGCAGCGCTGTCGGTGGGGTCTGCCATTTACATCAGCGTGTACGTGGGGCTGATCGGTATTGTTCAGGCTCTTTTGCCGATTTGGGCGGAATTGCTTGGTGCTAACCAGCATGCCGCAATCGGGCGTTCCCTTCGGCAAAGCCTTTACTTGTGCGGCTGCATAGCGATGGCAGGTGTAGCGGCGCTCTTGATGCCGGGGCCACTGCTAAGGTGGGCGCAAGTGCCGCTAAGCATGATGGCAGAGGTGCAACACTATCTCACCGTGCTGGCCTTTGCTTTCGTGCCGGCTATGCTTTTCAGGCTATACAGCACGCTGAATCAGTCCTTGGGAAAACCCATGCTGGTGACGTGGCTGCAGGTTGCTGCGTTGGCAGTGAAGATACCGCTGTCGATCTGGTTTGTTGCAGGTGGCGGCGGTATTGCACCGATGGGCGTGGTTGGGTGCGCGTGGGCTACGCTGGTGGTGAACTATCTGCTTTTGGCATTTGCAGTGCTGATGTTGCGGTCTCAGTCTATGTATCAACCCTTGCGTATTTGGCTTCGCCTGGAGCCGCCAGATTGGACCGCTATTGCGAATTTCTTGCGGCTTGGCGTTCCGGCAGGCATGTCGTACTTGATTGAAGTAACGTCGTTCACGCTGATGGCGCTGTTCATCGCCCGCTTGGGCACGGTGGCTTCTGCCAGCCATCAGGTTGCAGCAAGCATGGCAGCAGTGCTGTACATGATGCCGCTGTCGATGGCAATTGCATGTAGTGCACGCGTGTCATTTTGGCTGGGTGCGCAGAGACCAGACCAGGCGCAGTGCGTAGTTGTGTTGAGTTTAAAGCTCACAGCCGTTATTTCTATGGCGCTAGCAGCTATTTTATTCATAGCAAAAGACTCCATTGCCAAAATGTACTCGACCAGCCCAGCCATCATCAGCATGGCATCATCTTTACTGGCGTGGGTGGCGATTTACCATTTGGCTGACTGCATGCAAGCAGTTTGCGCATTTTTGTTGCGCTGCTACCGCATTACGCTGGCGCCGATGGCGATGTATGGCGTTTTCTTGTGGGGTTTTGGGCTGTATGGCGGTTATCTTTTGGCCTACGAAGGGCTGCCCGGTGTCGCTGTCCGCCCCTCGCCAAGCAGTTTCTGGATTGCAAGCAGCTTTGCGCTTTGGCTGGTAGCGGCGTGCTTTCTTTGGCTTCTGTGGTCGGCGCTGCACAAAGGCCGCGGCTCAGGCCAAACGAAAAACTAGGCGCCCTGCACCGCCCTAACCCGCGTCGAGGGAAACCTGATCGAAAAACTCGACCCTTGCCCCAGTTGACTTTCAATATGCAGCTCGGCATTGTGGCGCTGCGCGACATGCTTGACGATAGCCAGCCCCAGGCCAGTACCGCCCGTTTCTCTCGAACGGCTACGATCAATGCGGTAAAACCGTTCGGTCAGGCGCGAAATATGTTCCTCGGCAATACCCGGGCCACTGTCTTTGACGATAAGTTCGCCGCGCCCATCAGCCAAGACGTGCCAAGCTACCTGTATTGATCCGCCCGCAGGCGTGTAGCGAACCGCATTAGTGACCAAATTAGATAAAGCGCTGTACAGCTCGCCTTGCTCTCCGGCGATTTCGCAAGCAGCGGTGTTGTCGAACCTGATCGTGTGAGTATTGGGCGCCAGCAGGGCTGACAGGGCTTGCGCTTCCTGATGAGACTGGGCAAAAAGAGCACTTACCGACACCCACTCATTGCCGCCTGGATGAGGGCTACCCTCGAGGCGCGACAAGGTAAGCAAGTCGTTGACCAAGGTCTGCATACGCTGCGATTGCTGAGCCATCAGGCCCAAATAACGCTCGCGCTCGGCTGGCTTTAACGGCAAAGTTTGCAACGTTTCAATGAACCCCGACAGAACAGTCAGGGGTGTGCGTATTTCGTGGGACACATTGGCCACAAAATCACGTCGCATCGCTTCGGCCAGCTCCAGTGCAGTAATGTCACGCGACAGCAGCAACTTGCGGTCTTTGCCGTAGGCATGCACGTGAACCGACAGATTAACTGGACGACCTGGAACACTCGCGCTGCCCGGTATCACCACATCGTGCGAAAAATCGTTAGCAGTCAGGTAGCTCTTGAAAGCTGGCGAACGCACGAGGTTAGAGATGTGCTGCAACACATCTTTGCGCGCATCAAACCCAAAGTGAAGCGCTGCCATCTGGTTGCACCATTCAATTCTGTTCTGCGAATCAAGAAGCACCACGCCGCTTGGCGATGCCTGCATGGCAGCAAGGAACTCGTCTAGCCGGGCCTGACTGTCATGCAGCAAGTGCTCTTGCCGCCGTGCCAGTCTGCGAATTCGATCAGCTGCCACGCCCCAAAGGCCCGGTAAATCAGACCCCGCGCCCAAAGCGGCGGAAGGTGACTCATCGCTCTGAGCGGCCCGCAGCCAAATCAGAAACCGGGCTAGGTAAAAACTGTCAACCAACAGCCAGAAAAAGGCGGAAAGCGCGACACCAAAAGCCAAGCCCGCTACATCAGCCACCCAATACCCCAATCCGCCGCCGGCCAGTAAGCAGGCAGTAAATACCAACCAGCGATTGATCATGTCCCAGATTGTGCAACAGCAGTCGGTATGACAGCGGTCAGCCGATAGCCCGACCCGCGAACCGTTTCTACCATTCGCCCGGCGCCACCCAAAGCCTCTCGCAGGCGCTTGACGTGAACATCCACCGTGCGTTCCTCAATGAAGACATGATCACCCCACACCTTGTCGAGCAAAGAGCTGCGGCTATGTACCCGCTCAGAATGCTTCATGAAGTAATGCAGCAGCTTGAATTCAGTAGGCCCAAGCTTGAGCTCCTGATTTTGATAAGAAATACGGTGAGTACCCGCGTCCAGTACCAATGCGCCCACCGTCACGCTGTCATCGCCAGATTCTGGGGCCCGCCGCCTGAGAACAGCACGTATCCGGGCCAGCAGTTCCTGAGTTGAAAATGGCTTGGTGATGTAGTCATCTGCACCCGCGTCGAGGCCGGCAACCTTGTCAGGCTCGTCGCCACGCGCGGTTAACATCAAAATGGGAATACTTTTTGTACGCGCTTGCTTGCGCCATTGGCGAGCCAGCGACAGGCCACTTTGCCCTGGCAACATCCAGTCAAGCAAGATGGCATCAGGCAGCTCAGCATCTACCGCACGCTGCGCAGTCACACTGTCTTGCGCAGCCACCACCTCGAAGCCGCCGTGCTGCAAGTTAACGGAGATCAGCTCTGCGATAGACGGCTCGTCTTCAACCACCAATATCCGAGGCTTTTTCATTTTTAGCTACCTGACAGCCGATTCAATTTGAGCCATCGGGGTATGTCGGACGTCTTCGCCCTTAACAATGTAGATGATGAACTCTGCGATATTTTTTGCATGATCGCCAATGCGTTCAATCGCCTTGGCGACGAACAGCAAATCAAGACTGGCTGAAATAGTACGCGGGTCTTCCATCATGTAAGTAATCAACTTGCGCACAAAACCATCAAACTCTTTGTCAATCTGATCATCTTCTTTCAGGATCGACAGCGCAACATTGGTGTCGAGTCTCGCAAAAGCGTCTAGTGCTTTGCGCAAAAGACCCGAGGCCAGTTCAGCCGCTATACGCAAGTCAGAAGACGGCAAAGCGCGCGCCGAGCCGCTTTCGATAATGGACTTGACCATGCGCGCTATTTTTTCTGCTTCATCGCCAGCCCGCTCAAGATTCGCTGTTGTTTTAGAAATCGCAATCAGCAGGCGCAAATCGCGCGCTGTTGGCTGGCGGCGCGCAATGATGGATGACAACTCACGGTCAATGTCGATTTCCATCGAATTCACCCGAGACTCGGCTTCAATGACCTGACCAGCACTTTCGGCACTGAACTGCGACAACGCGTAAATAGCCAACCTGATTTGCGACTCGACCAGCCCACCCAGCTCCATGACTCGTGATGAAACGCCATTTAGTTCACTGTCAAACTGGCTGGACAAATGTTTATCAGACATATTTTTCCTCTGGAATAATTTAGCCGAAGCGACCCGTGATGTAGTCTTCAGTCTCTTTGCGTTTCGGTTTGAAAAACAACTCTTCAGTCACGCCAAACTCAACCAGGTCGCCCAGGTACATATAGGCCGTGTAGTCGCTGCAGCGGGCGGCTTGCTGCATGTTGTGTGTGACGATCACCACGGTGTAATCGTTTTTCAGCTCGTTGATCAATTCCTCAATCTTGGCTGTCGAAATCGGGTCCAGCGCCGAGCACGGCTCATCAAGCAACAACACCTCTGGCTTGATGGCGATTCCACGAGCAATGCACAAACGCTGCTGCTGCCCGCCCGACAGGCTTGAACCGTTTTGATTCAGCTTGTCTTTGACTTCGCCCCACAGTGCGGCTTTACGCAACGCCCATTCAACCCGCTCGTCCATATCGGAGCTGTTGAGACTTTCAAACAGCTTGACGCCGAATGAAATGTTGTCATAAATCGACATGGGAAACGGTGTCGGCTTTTGGAAAACCATGCCGACCTTTGAACGTATCAACGCTACGTCTTTCTTGGACGTTAAAAGGTTTTCACCCTCAAACATGATCTCGCCTTCGGCGCGCTGTTCAGGGTACAGCTCGTACATGCGGTTGAAAATTCGCAATAAAGTCGACTTACCGCAGCCAGAGGGGCCGATAAATGCAGTCACTTTTTTCTCGGGAATTTGCAAATTGATGTTTTTTAGCGCATGAAACTTGCCGTAATAAAAATCAAGATTCTTGACTGATATTTTAGGATTCACCAATTTGGTAGCTGTGGCTTCCATTTATCACCTCACCTGTTTATTCGTTTTGAACGATGTTCAATCTTTGTTGCGAGTCAGTACCCGCGCCAGAATGTTTAAACCCAGCACGGCCAGCGTAATAAGAAACACCCCCGCCCAGGCCAGCTGCTGCCAATTCTCGTAAGGGCTCATGGCAAACTTGAAAATAGTGACCGGCAAGCTGGCCATAGGCTGGCTCATGTCTGAATTCCAGAACTGGTTATTCAGCGCAGTAAACAACAACGGCGCGGTTTCCCCTGCAATACGGGCAACCGCAAGCAGCACGCCGGTCACCACACCGGCCCGGGCTGCACGCAGTGTGATCTTCGTGATTACTTTCCATTTCGGCGCACCCAGCGCATAAGCCGCCTCACGAAGCCCCGAAGGAACCAGTTGCAGCATATTCTCAGTGGTGCGAATAACTACCGGAATCACAATCAACGCCAACGCCATCACCCCGGCCCAGCCGGAGTAAGACTTGAACTGCGATACAACCACGGCGTACACAAACAGGCCAATGACAATTGACGGGGCAGACAGCAAAATGTCATTTACAAAACGCGTCAATGATGCAAGCCAGCCTTTGGTGTCGTATTCAGCCAAGTAGATACCTGCCATGATTCCAATAGGCGTTCCTACAAACGTGGCCATCGTGACGATAAGGAAGGATCCGTAAATCGCATTGGCCAAGCCGCCCGCCTCATTTGGCGCAGGGGTCATTTGCGTGAAAGTTGCAAAAGCGATACCGCCGATGCCCAAACGAATAGTCTCGAACAATATCCAAAACAGCCAGAACAAGCCAAACGCCATGGCTGCCAGAGACAACACCAGCGCAACTTGATTAATGAACTTGCGCCGGGCAAACTTGGCTAGCCGCGCGTCCTGAAGAGCGGCACTCATGTTTTGCTGCCTTCATGTTTGTTGAGCTGAGCAAGCATGACTTTGGACAAAGCCAGCACAACGAAGGTGATGAAAAACAAAACCAGCCCCAGGTAAATCAAAGCCGCTTGGTGAAGGCCTTGACCTGCTTCAGGAAACTCGTTGGCCAAAGCAGACGTGATGCTGTTGGCCGCTTGAAAAAGGCTCAAGGAGTCGAGCTGGTTGAAATTGCCAATAACAAACGTTACCGCCATGGTTTCGCCCAGTGCCCGGCCCAAGCCCAACATGATGCCCCCCACCACCCCCCCATTGGTGTACGGCAACACAACAAACGAGAAGACTTCACAAAAGGTGGAGCCCAAGGCGTAGGCTGACTCTTTTAAAAGCGGCGGCGTGACTTCAAACACGTCACGCATCACTGATGCAATGAACGGGATGATCATGATCGCAAGAATAATTCCGGCCGACAAAATGCCAATGCCAACCGGTGG